>NZ_JBFTIK010000015.1:0-106414 GCF_056394725.1 Arthrobacter sp. 10N418 | reverse complement strand
GTGCCGCAAACACCACCGCCTCAAACACGGCTCGGCGTGGACACCCACCGGGGCGGGCAAGGACAACCCGCCGGGGTGGATTTCACCGACGGGCCGGTACTACGCGAGCGAACACCAGGACTGGGAACCACCCCACTGGCCGGACCACATCCCGGCTGCGGACACCGGCCCCGACGAAGGCCAGCCCGCCGATCCGGGACACCATCCGGACCCGCCGCCCACCGGGCACCCCGGCCAGGATCCCGGCCCCGACGAAGGCCAGCCCGCAGAACCGCAACTGCCCCGGGACCCCTTCCCGGACTGGCACCACTTCACGGCCGGGCACCACTTCCGGGTCACCGACACGGACGACCCGGACTGGCCAGCACCGCTGGACGACTCCATCCCGGAATGCTTCCTGGTCTAAGGACGAACTCGAGTTGCTGGTCGAAGCCGGGGGCTATCAGGAATACGCCTCGAGGCTCTCGTGCCGGGCTCGACTACAGCCGCGACCTCGACGACGTCACCGTCACGCTCGCGCCCGAAATATAGGCCGTTTCGTCCGCGGCCGCCGTTGCATCCTTCGGCGGATGGACCGGCTTCGGCGGAGCAGCTACTGCGCCGGGTCGGTCACCAGGATGCGCACGGAACACAGGTCGGCGGCGGCCTTCTTCAGGACAGCGGCGCGAGGGTCGGGGACGTCGAGGAACGGCAGCCTGGCCAGGGCCGCGTAGGGCTTCAGCACGGGCTCGGCAAGCACAAGTTCGGCGAGCGTCCGGTCGCCGCCCGGTGCCACGTATTCGATCCGGTGGTCCGCGAAGATCCGTCCGGCGTGCTCCGCGACGGCCTCCACCAGGGCATCGGCCTGGTTGGCCCTGCGCCGGGCGAAGCGCTGCTGGGACCAGCCGCCCGCGGCCGTGCGCGACTGGACGTGGCGGGTGCCGGTCTTGGATGCGAGCACGGCGCCGCCGCTGATGACCGCCACGGAGTACCCGCCGCGGCGGATAAGTACCGCGCCGATGCGTCTGTGTTGTCCGGCCAAGGACGCGAGCCGGGTCACGGCGTCGGGGCCGCGCCCCGGCCTGCCATCCACCGGCCAGGGCGGCTGGAGCAGCGCGATGGCGCCGTCCGCCGCGCACAGCTGCAGTCCGCCGTCGCGTTCCTCGGTTGACAGGTGCCCGTGGCTGGCGGTGAAGCGTTCCACCCAGCCCGGCAGCCGGGCGCCGGAGACGAAGGCCACGCGGGAGGCGGCGCCGTCATTGACTGTCATGGGTGGATCCTTCGTCTGAACATTGGTTGTTGAAACTAGAAGTAGCCTATCTATGTGGATGATCTCTTTGGCCCGGGGCCCGACAGCGAAGACGGCGACGCCGGGTCCTCCGGGGCAGGCAAGGGTGCGGGCCGGGCGGCCTCGCAGCGCGGTCCGCTGGCGGTCCGGATGCGTCCGCGGACGCTGGACGAGGTCGTGGGCCAGCAGCACCTGCTGGGACCGGGATCCCCGCTGCGGCAACTGGCCGCTGGTACGGACGCAACGGGACCCGCCGGCCCGAGCTCGCTGATCCTCTGGGGGCCTCCCGGGACGGGCAAGACCACGCTGGCGCATGTCATTGCCAAGGGGACCGGCCGGAAATTCGTCGAGCTCTCAGCCATCACCGCCGGTGTCAAGGACGTGCGCCGGGTCATGGAGGAGGCCCTGACCGCCCGGGACCTGTTCAAGACCACCACCGTGCTCTTCCTCGACGAGATCCACCGCTTCAACAAAGCCCAGCAGGACGCGCTGCTGCCCGGCGTCGAGAACCGCTGGGTGGTGCTGGTGGCGGCAACCACCGAAAATCCGTCCTTTTCGGTCGTGTCCCCGCTCCTGTCCAGGTCCCTGCTGCTGACCCTTAAGCCGCTCACAGACGCGGACATCGAGGGTCTGCTCCAGCGGGCCGTCACGGACGTCCGCGGCCTCGGCGGCGAGGTGGAACTGAGCGCCGAAGCCCTGGCGCACCTCGTCCGGCTCTCCGGCGGGGACGCCCGGCGTGCCCTGACCGCCTTGGAGGCTGCTGCCGGGGTCGCGTTCGGGGATGCGGACGACGCCGACACCGACGCCACCGTGGTGGTCGAACTCAGGCACACCGAACGCGCGCTCGACGTTGCCGCAGTCCGCTACGACAGGGCCGGGGACCAGCACTATGACGTCGCCAGCGCCTTCATCAAGTCAATCCGTGGCTCGGACGTCGACGCGGCCCTGCACTATCTGGCGCGGATGCTGGAGGCAGGGGAAGATCCCAGGTTCGTGGCCCGGCGCATCGTGATCTCGGCGGCAGAAGACGTCGGCATGGCCGATCCGACGGCACTGCAGACCGCGGTGGCGGCAGCCCAGGCCGTGCAGCTGATCGGCATGCCCGAGGGGCGGATCGTGCTCGCGGAGGCGGTCGTCCACCTGGCCACGGCGCCTAAGTCCAATGCGGCCTACATGGGGATCAACCAGGCCATTGCGGATGTCCGGGCGGGGCTCGGCAACGGCGTCCCCGCCCACCTCAGGGACGCCCACTACCCCGGGTCGAAGCAGCTTGGCCACGGGCAGGGTTACAAGTACGCGCACGATGCCCCGCACGCGGTGGCCGCCCAGCAGTATCCGCCGGATGACCTGGTGGGCCGCGACTATTACCAGCCCACGGCGAACGGCGCGGAACGGGACATTGCCACCCGGCTGGAGCGGCTTCGGAAGATCATCCGCGGCAACTGACCTGCGGCCGGCCGGCCGTGGCGGGGGCGTCAAGGAATCCACCGTTGACTTCCGGTGCATGAGGTCTAACGTGGAAATACGTTCAGCACGGATCTGCTGAATGTCCGTGCGGCGCTGGGGACAGCTGCGCACAACGCCGGCAGTCATACCCTTGGTCTCCCGAACGGCGGCCGGCAACAGCTTAGTTTCCACCCAGCGGCCCCACCCAGTTCCGAGGTAGTGTCCCATGTCCGTAAATTGCGTCACAGCCATGGCAGTAAAGTCCTTCGATGTCCCCGACAGGAAGCGGTGCCCGGACAAAGCCGAATTCGACCTTGTCTCTGTGAACGACTACTCGGTTGCACGGCTGATCCTCGGTCCGGGATGGCGGTGGTCCGACTACATCAGACCCTTTGAGAAGACCGACCTCTGCCAGCACCACCACCTCGGATTCTGCATCTCCGGCGTGATGGAAGTCGCGACAGTTGACGGACTGCGCTCCACGATCCATGCCAATGACACGTACGCAATTCCGCCGGACCACGATGAATGGGTGGTGGGATCGGAACCGTTCGTCGCCGTGGAATTCCTGGGCGCGGCATCGTTCGGCCGGCGCAGCGGCCGGGGCCTGCATGCCAAGGTGTGAGTGCGATCTGAAAGCGGTGCCATCGGCAGCGTCATGGTAGGCTAATTCGTTGTCTGGCAAGGCACGGACGCACAATCCACCAAATCCCTGATTTGATGAGGGTTGCACTGTGCCCAGTAGCAAAAGGCAGCGGTTGGCCGATGCTCTCCATCGTGGAGGCCAGTAACACTGACACACCGCAGATATTGGAAGGACACAAGTGGCTAACAACACTCGTGCTCGCCGTACAGCACGCCTCTCGCGTGCACTCGGCATCGCTCTGACCCCCAAGGCCGCCAAGTACATGGAGCGCCGTCCGTACGGCCCCGGTGAGCATGGCCGTGCCCGCAAGAAGCAGGACTCCGACTACGCCGTACGTCTGCGCGAAAAGCAGCGTCTGCGCGCGCAGTACGGCATCCGCGAAGCCCAGATGACCCGCGCCTTCGAAGAAGCCCGCCGCACCAAGGGCCTGACCGGTGAGAACCTGATCGAACTGCTCGAAATGCGTCTCGACGCCCTCGTGCTCCGTGCAGGCTTCGCCCGCACCATCGCCCAGGCCCGCCAGCTGGTTGTGCACCGCCACATCCTGGTTGACGGCATCCGCGTTGACCGCCCGTCTTTCCGCGTCGGTGAGGGCCAGCTGGTCCACGTCCACAGCCGCAGCGAAATCATGCCTCCGTTCCAGGTTGCAGCAGCCGGCGCGCACCGCGACGTCCTGCCGATGGTTCCCGCTTACCTGGACGTCAAGCTTGACGCCCTCCAGGCCCGCCTCGTGCGCCGCCCGAAGCGCTCCGAGGTTCCCGTAACCTGCGAAGAGCAGCTCGTCGTGGAATTCTACGCACGCTAGATCCAAGGCAGCACCTACAAAGAAGCCCGTGGCAAGCGCCGCGGGCTTCTTTGTATGTAAGGTATTTGGGGGAGTTCCCCGGTTGCCGACAGTTTCAGTCGGAGGAACCCGTAGGATCACGACGCAACACGCAGGAATCCACTGCAGTTCAAGGAGATGAATATCTATGTCTGGTGGCGATATTGCCGGCCTGATCGCGGCCGGAGTGTTTGCACTGCTGGTCCTGTTGCTCGCCGTGCCGATCTTGAAGCTCGGGGGAGTCTTTGACGAGGTGCGGACCTCCATCCGCTCCATCAGCGACGGCGCCACTCCGCTCATGGACGAAGTCACCGCCACCGTCTCCACCACCAACGAGCAGCTGAAGAAAGTCGACGGAATCGCCTCCAACGTCTCGGACGCCTCCGCCAACATTTCGGCGCTGTCGTCGCTCGTGGCCGCCACCGTGGGTTCGCCTCTGATCAAAGTGGCTGCCTTCAGCTACGGCGTGCGCTCTGCGTTCAGCGCCCGTAAAAAGCCCGCCACCGGCCGCCGTAGCCGCTAAGCCCAGCTGGAGAAAATGACATGAACAGAATTATCTGGATGGGAATCGGCGTCGCGATCGGCGTCATCGCCTTCCGCAAGATCACCGAGGCGCAGTCAAACCTTGGCCCTGAAGGCCTTAACCGGGCTGTTGGACGGCTCGCCGACGGGCTGTACGACTTTGCCGACGCGGTCCGGGAAGGCATGGGAGAGCGGGAAACCGAGCTCCGCACGGCCCTCGGCATTGACGCGGCCGTTGACGCCCGCATTGGCAAAGGCATCGCCGGCCGGGATGCAGTCCGGCGCTAGCCGGGAGAGAATTAGTACATAGTGTGCCCGGCAGGGCGCGCCGGCACGGCCCTCATGGCCGGATCCACGCCGGAATCCAGTTTGTCCCGCGGACCGAACGCGAGGACCACACAACGCAGTGAATATTGAAGGGTAAGAAATCAGCTCATGAAGTCGCAGGAGATCACCAAGCGCTGGATCGACTTTTTTGTCAGTAAAGGGCACACCGCCGTGCCCTCCGCCTCCCTGGTCTCCAGCGACCCTTCCCTGCTGTTCACAGTGGCCGGCATGGTCCCGTTCATCCCGTACCTGACCGCGCGGGAGGAAGCACCCTTCAACCGGGCCACGAGCGTGCAGAAGTGCATCCGGACCGGTGACATCGAGGAAGTCGGAAAGACCGCACGCCACGGCACCTTCTTCCAGATGTGCGGCAACTTCTCCTTTGGCGACTACTTCAAGGAAGATGCCATCAAGTTCGCGTGGGAGCTCCTCACCACCAGCGTGGACGACGGCGGGTACGGGCTGCCGCCGGAGCGTCTCTGGGTCACCGTCTACGAAGAGGACGACGAAGCCGAGCAGCTGTGGCTGAAGAACACCGGCATGCCGGCCGAGCGGATCCAGCGGATGGGCAAGTCAGACAACTACTGGTCCACCGGCCAGCCAGGCCCAGCCGGTCCGTGCTCCGAGATCTACTACGACCGCGGCCCGTCCTACGGCGTCGAGGGTGGCCCCATCGCCGACGAAAACCGCTACGTCGAGATCTGGAACCTGGTGTTCATGCAGTACCAGATCGACAACGTCCGCTCCAAGGTGGATTTCGACATCACCGGTGAGCTGCCCAAGAAGAACATCGACACGGGCCTCGGTATGGAGCGCCTCGCGATGATCCTCCAGGACGTCGAGAACATGTACGAGACCGACCAGGTCCGTCCCGTGATCGACCGCGCCGCGGCGCTTTCCGGCCGGGAGTACACCTCCGCGGAATCCGCCGAGGACCCGCATCACACCGACGACGTCCGCATGCGCGTAGTGGCCGACCACATCCGCTCCTCCCTGATGCTGATCGCCGATGGCGTCACCCCCTCCAACGAAGGCCGCGGCTACGTGCTGCGCCGCCTCATCCGGCGTGCCGTGCGCTCCATGCGCCTGCTCGGCGTCGAGAAGGCCTGCCTGCCCGAGCTCCTCCCGGCGTCCCGGGACGCCATGAAGGGTGTCTACCCGATCGTGGAGACCGACTTCGAGCGCATCAGCCGGATCGCTTACGCCGAGGAGAAGGCCTTCCTGCGCACCATCGCCTCCGGCACGGCCCGGCTGGAGGACGCCGTCAAGGAGTCCCAGGCCGCAGGCCAGCCGCTCTCCGGCGCTGACGCTTTTGCCCTGCACGACACCTACGGCTTCCCGATCGACCTCACCCTCGAAATGGCCGAGGAGGCCGGGCTCAAGGTCGACGAGCCGGAGTTCCGCAAACTCATGCTCGAGCAGCGCCAGCGCGCCCAGGCTGACGCGAAGGGCAAGAAGGGTGCCCACGCGGACCTTAGCGCCTTCCAGGAGCTGCTCGCGGCCGGCGAGACCGTCTTCACCGGCTACACCGAGCTCAGCGGCGAATCCAGGGTACGCGGCATCCTCTCCGGCGGCCGCAAGCTCTCCCAGGCCTCCACGGGCGACGAAATCGAACTCGTCCTGGCCGAAACCCCGTTCTATGCGGAAGCCGGCGGCCAGGCTGCCGACACCGGCCTGATCACCGGCGACGGCTTCGTCGTCGAGGTCCTGGATGTCCAGCGCCCGCTCAAGGGCCTGAGCGTGCACAAGGCAATCGTCCGCGAAGGCGAAATTGGTGCGGACGCCCTCGTCCAGGCCGCCGTGGACCGCGAACGCCGCCACGCAGCCGAACAGGCCCACACCGGCACGCACATCGTGCACGCCGCCCTGCACCAGATCCTCGGCCCGGAGGCCCTGCAGCGCGGATCGTTCAACAAGGCAGGCTACCTGCGTTTCGACTTCGCCTGGGGTGAGGGCCTCAGCGCCGCGACCCGCTCCGAGATCGAGGAAGTCTCCAACATCGCCATCCGCAACAACTACCGGGTGGAGACCAAGGTCATGGGCCTCGCAGAGGCCAAGGCACTGGGCGCCATGGCGCTCTTCGGCGAGAACTACGGCAACGAGGTCCGCGTCGTGGAGATCGACGGCGCCTGGTCCCGCGAGCTCTGCGGCGGAACCCACGTCGAGAACACCGCCCGGATCGGCAGCCTGTCCCTGCTCGGCGAGCAGTCCGTCGGTTCGGGAAACCGCCGCGTGGAAGCATTCGTCGGTATGGATGCCTTCCGGCACCTCGCCGCCGAGCGTGCCCTCGTGACCGAGCTCACGGAAATGCTGAAGGTTCCCTCGGGACTCCTGACGGACCGGATCGCCACTACCCTGGCCAAGCTCAAGTCGGCGGAGAAGGAACTCGAGCGGCTGCGCAAGGAACAGCTCACGGCGGCCGCGGCGCAGATTGTCGGCACCGCGAAAGACGCTGCCGGTGTAAAGGTCATCGCGCACGACGCCGGCCAGGTCAGTGGCGCGGATGATCTCCGCGGACTGGCCCTGGACCTGCGGACCCGCCTCGGGTCCGACGCCGCCGCGGTCGCCGTCGCGGGCGTCAGCAACGACCGTCCGGTGATCCTGATCGCCACGAACGACGCTGCCCGGGCAGCCGGCGTAAAGGCGGGGGCCCTTGTGCGCCTCGCCGCCGGAATCCTCGGCGGCGGCGGCGGCGGCAAGGACGACGTCGCCCAGGGCGGCGGCACAGACGCCTCCAAGGTCGACGCCGCCCTCAGCGCCGTCGTGGATGCCATTACCCGGCGATAGCAGGAATCTACGTGACTGAAGCTGCTGTGCCCGGCGACTACCCCCAGGGCGTGAAACTCGGGGTGGACGTCGGGACGGTCCGCGTTGGCGTTGCCATCTGTGACCGCGACGGCATCCTCGCGACGCCGTTGCGCACCCTGGAGCGGAACGTGAAGAAGAACACCGACGTGCGGATCCTCGCCGGGCTGGCCGCTGAACTCAGCGCGGTGCAGATTTTCGTGGGGCTTCCGCGGACCCTCAAGGGCGAAGAGCATGCTTCGGCACGAATGGCCACCGACTATGCGAAGCTGCTGGCCAGTGCGTTGCGGGACGCCGGCTCCGAGGTTCCGGTGCGGCTCGTCGACGAGCGACTGAGCACCGTGACAGCCCACCGGAACCTGCATGAAGCTGGCATGAGCAGCAGGAATCACCGTAGAGTAGTTGATCAGGTTGCGGCGGCAGGTATTCTGCAACATGCGATTGATATGCAAAAGGCCAGGGGAACGGAGGTCGGAAGCCGCGTGTACGCGGAGTCTGCGCCGGGGCCGACCGGAGGCGGCGCACAGACCGACCCGGCAGTACAGACGCACTCTTCAGAACACGGAAGGCTACAGTGAGCCCGGTCAACAGTGATGACTCCTTCGATGACGCTTTCAGCGGTGCAGGCCGGCCGTTGACGCGCAAAGAAATCAGGGCCCGGGAGAAGTTCCTGGCGACCCAGGGCCATGACGTGATCCCGCCGCAGGCCTTCGAAACCGGCGAGCAGATCCCGACGTCGGAGCCGGCTCCGAGGACTTCCGGAGACGGCCACCCGCAGGCGCCGGAACAGGTCCTGCCGGCGGAAGCCCCGGAGCTCCCCGAGTCCGCGCCGACCGTGCACCAAGTGACGCCTGCCCCGGTACCCCGGGAGGCGGCGCCCGAGGAGCCCGTGCACGAAGACGTACGTGTGGAGCCCGAGGAGCCCATGCACGAAGGACTCCGTCCTGCGGACGAGGACGTTGTCCGCCAGGATTCCCTGCACTCTGAAACCGAACTGCACGATCCCGAACTGCACTTTTCCGAACTGCAAGATTCCGAACTGCACGATCCCGAACTGCACTTTTCCGAACTGCACGATTCCGAACTGCACGCGGCCGAACTCCACCCTGAAGATGAGGCCCACCATGTCTACGACGACGCCGATGTCCACCACCCGGACATCCACGACGGGTACGAAGACCACGCCGGAACCGGCCACGAGCTGATGGCCGGCGCAGCAACCATCCGCACATCCAAGGGACCGTCCAAGAAGGTCCGGCGCCGCCGCCGCTTCCTGGCGCTGGTACTGACTCTGACCGTCTTCGTCGTCGCGATCGTTGTCGGCGCGCAGTTCCTCAAGCCCCTCCTCGGCGCCGACACGATGGCCGACTACCCGGGTCCCGGAACCGGCGACGTGGCGATTACCGTGGCGCCGGGTGCCGGCCCCAAGTCCGTAGCCACCGACCTCCAGGACAAGAAGGTCATTGCGAACGCGGACACGTTCCTGAAGGAGTTCGCGGCCTCCGGCGGCGCCCTGAGCCCCGGTGACTTCACGATGCGCAAAGAGATGAAGAATTCCGACGCCGTCGCCATCCTGCTCAACAAGGACAAGGCCAAGGTGATGTACTTCGCCCTTAGCGCCGGCAAGCGGATCAGCGAATCACTGCAGGCGATCTCCGAAGGGACCGGCATCCCTGTATCGGATTTGAAGGCCCTTAGCGATGCGCCCGCCCAATTCGGCCTCCCGGCCAAGGCCAAGAACCTCGAGGGCTACCTCTTCCCGGGCGAGTACCGCTTCCCCCTCGGGACGTCCGCGAAGGACGTCATCCAGAAGCTCGTCGGCACCACCCTGGACGAGCTCAAGGCGCAGGGCGTCACCGATCCGGCGAAGCAGTTCGATGTCCTGACGGTGGCCAGCATCGTCCAGGCCGAGGGCGGCCAGGCCGACTACGGCGACGTGGCCGGTGCCATCTACAACCGGCTCAAGCCCAACAACACCGAGACCAACGGGCTGATCCAGTCCGATGCCACGGTCACCTACGGTCTGGGCATCAAGAGTTTCCAGGTTGACGAAGCCCAGAAGGCCGATAAGTCCAACCCGTATAACACCTACGCCAACCCTGGACTCCCGGCAGGGCCCATCGGCTCGCCCGGCAAGACGGCCATCGACGCTGCCGCCAAGCCAAAGTCCAACGATTACCTCTACTGGGTCACGATCAACCTCGACACCAAGGAGACGAAGTTCGCCAAGACCCTGGCGGAGCACAACGTCAACGTGCAAAAGTACAACGCGTGGTGCGACGCCAACCCGAACCGCTGCGTATGACCCTGCGGGCGGCGGTGCTCGGGCATCCGATCAGTCATTCGAAGTCCCCGGCACTCCACCGGGCCGCCTACGCCTACCTGGGGCTGGACGTCGACTATTCCGCCATTGACGTGACGGAGGCTGCCTTGCCGGATTTCATGATCCAGGTGCGCGCGGACGTCCGCGACCAGGACTGCTGGCGGGGCCTCTCGGTGACCATGCCGCTGAAGACGGGCATGGTCGGCCAGGTGGATGAGGTCCGCGGAACGGCCCGCACCCTGGGCGTCGTGAACACGGTTGCCTTTGAACACGACGGCGGCTCAACCCGTCTTGTCGGTTACAACACGGACGTCGCCGGCATCGTCAACGCCCTCCGCAACGCCGGTGCCGGCGCAGCACCGGCAGCAGCCATCCTCGGCGGAGGGGGCACAGCGGCTGCCGCCATCGCGGCACTGAAAGACCTGGGCGCTGCGGCCGCGGATGTGTTTGTCCGCGATGTGGGCCGCGCCGCCGAAGCTCGCGCCGCCTCCGCCGCCCTCGGACTGCCCGTGCGGGTGTTGCCCATCTCGGGCGCGGCGGGCGCGGTAGCCGGTGCCGACGTCGTCATCTCCACCCTGCCGCCCGGCGCGGCGGACCCGCTGGCCGCAGAACTGGCGCAGGAACTGGCGGGGAACTCCGCCCGGGTGACCGGCGTGCTCCTGGACGTTGCGTACGATCCCTGGCCAAGCCGAATCGCCTCGGTGTGGCAGGCGGCGGGCGGGACGGTTGTCCCGGGCCTGGAAATGCTGATCTACCAGGCGGTCGAACAAGTCCGCCACTTCAGTGGCCTCGGCGCGGCCGTCCCGGCCGAGGTCATAGATGTGATGTGTGACGCAGTGGGGGCGCCCCGGCGGGTGTTCTGAGGGCCATACATGGCAGGATGGATTTTATGTTGCGTTGGTTGACTGCCGGAGAATCCCATGGTCCGGCCCTGGTCGGAATTATCGAAGGCGTGCCCGCCGGTGTGGAACTCACCAGCGCGGAAATCGCCGATGCACTGGCGCGCCGGCGCCTCGGCTACGGCCGCGGCGCACGGATGAAGTTTGAGCAGGACGTGGTCACGATCCTCGGGGGCGTCCGCCACGGCCTGACTCAGGGGGGACCCGTCGCCATCCAGGTGGGCAACACCGAATGGCCCAAGTGGGAGCAGATCATGTCTGCTGACCCGGTGGCGCCCGAAATCCTCGCAGACCAGGCCCGGAACGCCCCGCTCACGCGGCCCCGCCCCGGCCACGCGGACTTCACCGGGATGCAGAAGTACGGCTTTGATGAGGCCCGCCCGGTCCTGGAACGCGCCAGCGCCCGTGAGACCGCCACCCGCGTGGCCCTTGGCACCGTCGCTGCCGCCTTCCTCAAACAGTTGGGCATAGAACTCGTCTCCCACACCGTGTCGATCGCCAGCGTCGCCGTCCCGGAAGGCCGGCCCCTGCCGGTTCCCGGCAATGTGCTGGCCCTCGACGCCGATCCCTTGCGCTGCTTTGACCGGGAAACCTCCGACGCCATGGTGGCCGAAGTCGACGTCGCGCATAAGGAGGGCGAAACCCTCGGCGGAGTCGTGGAAGTCCTCGCTTATGGCCTGCCGCCGGGACTGGGCAGCTACGTCCACTGGGACCGGCGACTGGACTCACGCCTCGCCGCCGCACTGATGGGCATCCAGGCGATCAAGGGCGTCGAGGTCGGCGACGGCTTCCTCACGGCCTCCCGTCGCGGCTCGGCCGCCCACGACGAGATCGTCAAGGATGCGGACGGCAGGATCATCCGCACCTCCAACCGCGCCGGCGGGATCGAAGGAGGCATGAGCATCGGCGACGTGCTGCGCGTCCGTGCCGCCATGAAACCAATCGCGACCGTTCCGCGCGCCCTCAAGACTGTCGACGTCAGCACGGGGGAGGCTGCCCGGGCCCACCACCAGCGCTCGGACGTCTGTGCCGTCCCGGCCGCCGGCGTCGTGGCCGAGGCGATGGTCGCCCTGGTCCTCGCGGAAGCTGTCACTGAAAAGTTCGGCGGAGATTCCGTGGAGGAGACCGCGCGCAACATCAAGGGTTACCTGGACAACATTCCGGCTTCCCTGGACTCGATCGGCCACTAGTGCCGAACCGGAACGACGCCGGCAGCGTAGCCGGGGCACACCAGGCCGATGTTCCTGCCCGCCCGATCGTGCTCATCGGACCGATGGCCGTGGGCAAATCCGCCGTCGGACAACAGCTCGCCCAGCACCTTGGGTCCGCCTTTGTGGACACCGACGCCGTGGTTGTCGCCAACCACGGGACCATTGCCGAGATCTTCGCCAGCCGGGGAGAGCATGCCTTCCGCGAACTCGAGGCCCGGGCCGTGGCCCAGGCCATTGAAGACGCACAGGGAAGCAGCGCCGTGATCTCCCTCGGCGGCGGCGCGGTCCTGGATTCGGGCACGCAGCAGCTCCTGCGCCGCTGCACCGTGGTCTATCTCGAATGCGACGCGGACACGGTCGCGGAACGGATCGCCCGGAGTTCGGGCCGGCCGCTCCTGGCCGGCGACGCCATGGGCCGCTGGCACGCCCTGTTCGCCACCCGGCAGCCGGTCTACGAACGGCTCGCCGACCTTGTTCTCGATGTCCGGACCGGAACCGTTCCGGAGCTGGCTCACCGGCTGGAAGATGCGCTGGGGGAGTACGCTGCAGCGAAAACCGCTACCGTGCCCACGCCAGCGGCGACGAAGGAAGTTCAATAGTGAGTACCGAATCAACTGTCATCAAAGTCACCGGGCAGACCCCCGGAGAGAATTACGACGTCGTCGTGGGCCGCGGCCTGCTGGCAGGCCTTCCCGGCCTGCTGGGCGAACGCGTCAAACGCGTCCTGGTCATCCACCCGCGGGCGCTCAGGCTCACCGGCGACACCGTCCGTGAAGAACTGTCCTCGGCAGGGTTCACCGCGCTGACCGCGGAAATCCCGGACGCCGAGGAAGGCAAGCACATCGAGGTCGCCTCCTTCTGCTGGCAGGTGCTGGGCCAGAACGACTTCACCCGGTCCGACGCCGTGGTTGCCGTCGGCGGCGGCGCCGTGACAGACCTCGCAGGTTTCGTCGCGGCGACCTGGCTGCGCGGCGTCAAGGTTGTCCACATGCCCACGAGCCTGCTTGGCATGGTGGACGCCGCCGTCGGCGGCAAGACCGGCATCAACACCGCCGAGGGCAAGAACCTCGTCGGCGCCTTCCACCCGCCGGCAGGGGTTCTCGCGGACCTGGACACCCTCGACACCCTGCCGAAAAACGAGATCATCTCCGGCATGGCCGAGGTCATCAAGTGCGGGTTCATCGCCGATCCGGCCATCCTGGACCTCATTGAAAAGGACCCCGCCGCAGTGTCCGATCCCCGGTCCGCGATCCTGCAGGAACTGATCGAACGCGCCATCAGCGTCAAGGCCAAGGTGGTCTCCGAGGACCTCAAGGAGACAGGCCAGCGCGAGATCCTCAATTACGGTCACACCCTGGGCCACGCCATTGAGCTCGCCGAGCGCTATTCCTGGCGCCACGGCGCGGCCGTGTCCGTAGGCATGATGTTCGCTGCCGAACTGGCCCGCAGCGTCGGACGCCTCAGCGACGCTGACGCCGACAGGCACCGGAACATCCTGGAAAGCCTGGGGCTGCCCATCACGTACCGGCGGGACCGCTGGCAGGCCCTGCTGGACGGCATGCGCCGGGACAAGAAGTCCCGCGGCGATCTCCTGCGGTTCGTGGTGCTCGACGGGATTGCCCGCCCCGGCATCCTCGACGTCCCCGACACGTCGCTGCTCTTCGCCGCTTACCAGGAGATCGCTTCCTGATGAACATGGTCAAGGGCGGCACGAGCGAATGGCCGGACGCCGGGTTCCCCGGGATCCGGATCAACCCGCAGACCCTCATGCCCCAGATCGTTGACGACGAAGCCCTGGCTGCGGCGCTGGCAGCCTCCACGGACCCGGCGGACCTGGTCTTCGTCCGGCTCGTCGAAGGGCACCCGGCGGAGGCTGCGGAGCTTCTCGCCGAGGCACGGTACAAGGATCCTGGCTCGATGCGGCTGCGCATCTTCGAGGCCGACGTGCTCCGGGTCTCCAACCGGTTCGACCGGTCCGTGGAGGTGTTCCGCAAACTCCTGGCGGAGACCCAGGGGCCACTGGACGAGGCCGCCATCCGCCAGCACCTGGGCCGTTCCTACTTTGCCGGCGGCAATATCGCCGCCGCGGTGGAATCCTTCGCGAAGGCCCTGGATCTGCGCGTGGCAGGCTCCGCCGACGCAGCGTTGATCTACGCCTCCGCCGTGGCACTGCAGCGCGCCCGGGAAGTGCTCGACCAGCAGTCCTGAGCCGCCGTCGGGCAGCTGTCCGGCGGAACCGGTAGAATGGATCTTGGATTTTTGATAACTACGCGCTGGCGGGCCGCTTGGCATGCCTGCCTGGCATAAGCGGCTGGCACCTAGAACCCAGCCAATAGGAAACCAGAGGATACAGTGGCAACCACTAACGACATCAAGAACGGAACGGTCCTCAAGCTTGAGGGCCAGCTTTGGAACATCATCGAGTTCCAGCACGTCAAGCCCGGCAAGGGTGGCGCGTTCGTCCGCACCAAGATGCGCAACGTGATGTCCGGCAAAGTCGTCGACAAGACCTTCAACGCCGGACTCAAGATCGAGACCGCCACGGTTGACCGCCGCGACTACCAGTACCTGTACCAGGACGGGACCGACTTCGTGTTCATGGACACGTCGGACTTCGACCAGCTGACGGTCTCTGCGGCCACCGTGGGCGACGCCACCAACTTCATGCTCGAGAACCAGATGGTCAACATCGCCATCCACGAAGGCAACCCGCTGTACATCGAGCTGCCCCCGAGCGTCGTGCTCGAGATCACCTACACGGAGCCGGGCCTGCAGGGCGACCGCTCCTCGGCCGGCACGAAGCCCGCCACCCTCGAGACCGGCTATGAGATCCAGGTGCCCCTGTTCGTTGAGAACAACACCAAGGTCAAGGTCGACACCCGCGACGGCAGCTACCTCGGCCGGGTCAACGACTAGTGAGCGCCCGCGGTAAGGCCCGGAACCGGGCCCTGGATGTTCTCTTCGAGGCGGAGCAGCGTTCCGTCTCGGCGTTCGATGTACTGAGGTCGCGTCGGGAACAGACCGACCAGATCGTCAACCCCTACACCCTCGAAATCGTCGAAGGCGTCGTGTCCCACCAGGCAGCGATCGATGAGTTCCTGGAAACGTATTCGCAGGGCTGGACCCTGGAGCGCATGCCTTCGGTGGACCGCATCATCCTGCGGATCGGCACCTGGGAGCTGCTCTACAACGACGACGTCCCCGACGGCGTCGCGGTGAGCGAAGCGGTGGCACTGGCCAAGACGCTCTCCACGGACGAGTCGCCGTCGTTCATCAACGGCCTGCTGGGCCGGCTGCAGCAGCTGAAGCCCTCGCTGCTCGCCTGATCGGCGATTCCCCCGAAAGTGCCGGTGCCCGCCTCATGGCGGGCACCGGCCCTTTTTCTGTGCTGTTTTGAGCAAAGGATTCGCGCCCGTGGCCCGGGCGGCTGTGACGCACACCGCCCCGGCAGGGGCCGGGCGGCGGCGGCCCGTGTGGTAATTTGAAAGAGCAAATAATCCTTTTTTAATTCCGTCCCGTGAGGCGGGGAAAGGGGAGACGAGCCTTGACCTCTGTGCCCTCCGCACCGGAACCCGCAACGATTGTGCTCACCCGGGTTGTCCTCAACCAGGCTGACATTGACCGCGCGCTTACTCGTATCGCCCATGAAATTCTCGAGGCCAATAAGGGCTCCCAGGACATCGTCCTGCTCGGCATCCCGCGCCGGGGCTACCCCCTCGCCGTGCGCCTCGCCGCCAAGATCGCCGCCGCGGATCCCGCCGTGGACGCCGCCGCGATTGTCGGCCAGCTTGATGTGACCATGTTCCGCGATGACCTTTCGCACCAGCCGACCCGGCCGCCGTACCCCACGGTGCTGCCGCGCACCGGGATCGACAACAAAGTCGTCGTGCTGATTGACGACGTCCTCTACTCGGGACGGACCATCCGCGCGGCCCTGGACGCCATCATCGACCTCGGCCGTCCGCGCATCGTCCGCCTCGCCGTGCTGATCGACCGCGGCCACCGGGAACTGCCCATCCGCGCCGACCACGTCGGCAAGAACCTCCCCACGTCATCGGCCGAAAAGGTCCGGGTCCGGCTCGAGGAAACCGACTCCGTCGACGGCGTGCCCGTCAACGAAGTGGTCATCGAGGCTCTCGCATGAGGCACCTGCTTTCCACCGAAGACTTGAGCCTGGCGGACGCCGTCCGCATCCTCGACACCGCCGAGGAAATGGCTGCCGTGGGGGAGCGCGAGGTCAAGAAGCTGCCCGCGCTTCGGGGGCGCACCGTGGTGAACCTGTTCTTCGAAGACTCCACCCGGACCCGCATCTCCTTCGAAGCGGCCGCCAAGCGGCTCTCCGCGGACGTCATCAACTTCGCCGCAAAAGGCTCCTCGGTCTCGAAGGGCGAATCCCTCAAGGACACCGCCCAGACCCTGGCCGCGATGGGAGCAGACGCCGTCGTCATCCGGCACTGGGCCTCCGGCGCCCCGCACCGGCTGGCAGCCACGGACTGGATCGACGCCGCCGTCATCAACGCCGGCGACGGCACCCACGAACACCCCACCCAGGCCCTCCTCGACGCCTTCACGATGCGCCGCCACTGGTCCAAACTCGCCGGCACGCCCTCCGCCGGGGCGGACCTGACGGGCATGCGGGTCGCGATCGCCGGCGATGTACTGCACTCGAGGGTGGCGCGGTCCAACGTCTGGCTCCTGCGCACCCTCGGCGCGGAAGTCACTCTCGTCGCCCCGCCCACGCTCCTTCCTATCGGCGTCGAAAAGTGGCCGTGCACGGTCAGCTATGACCTCGACGAGACCCTCGCCGCAGGCGTGGACGCCATGATGATGCTCCGCGTGCAGGGCGAACGGATGAACGCGTCCTTCTTCCCCTCCACGCGGGAATACTCGCGGCGATGGGGCTTCGACGACAACCGCCTCCGCGCGCTGGACAGCTTAGGACTTAAGGACACCATCATCATGCATCCCGGCCCGATGAACCGGGGCCTTGAAATTTCCTCAGCCGCCGCCGACTCACCCCGCTCCACCGTGCTCGCACAGGTACGCAACGGCGTGTCCGTGCGCATGGCCGCCCTTTACCTGCTGCTTTCCGGAGACAACCGCGAACCAGCCCCATCCCGGCCCGCATTTTCCACCGCCGCCCCTTCGAAGGAGAGCCACTGATGGCCGAACAGCAACGGGACGCCAACAGTGGCGCCTATCTCATCCGCGGTGCCGCAATCCTCGGCGGAGCCGCCGAGGACCTCCTGATCCGTGACGGCATCATCGCCGAACGCGGCCACGACCTCCAGCCCGACGGCGCCACGGTCATTGACGCCACCGGCCTTGTAGCCCTGCCGGGCATGGTCGACATCCACACCCACCTGCGGGAACCCGGCCGCGAAGACGCCGAAACCGTGGAGACCGGCACTCGTGCGGCCGCCCTGGGCGGTTACACGGCCGTGCACGCGATGGCGAACAGCACCCCGGTTGCGGACACCGCCGGCGTCGTGGAGCAGGTCCTCACGCTCGGCCGCACCGCCGGCTGGGTGGACGTCCGGCCCGTCGGCGCCGTCACCGTGGGCCTCGCGGGGGAGCAGTTGGCCGAACTCGGCGCCATGGCCGATTCCCGCGCCCGGGTCCGCGTCTTTTCGGACGACGGCATCTGCGTGCACGACCCCGTGTTGATGCGCCGCGCCCTCGAATACGTCAAGGCGTTCGACGGCGTCGTCGCCCAGCATGCCCAGGAGCCACGCCTCACCGCCGGCGCCCAGATGAACGAGGGGGAGGTCTCCGCCGTGCTCGGCCTCACCGGCTGGCCGGCCGTCGCCGAGGAAAGCATCATCGCCCGCGACGTACTGCTTGCCCAGCATGTCGGCTCCCGGCTCCACGTCTGCCACGTCTCCACCGCAGGATCCGTGGAGATCATCCGCTGGGCCAAGTCCCGCGGGGTAAACGTCACGGCCGAAGTCACGCCCCACCACCTTTGGCTCACGGACGAACTAGCCCGCAGCTACGACCCCGTCTACAAAGTCAACCCCCCGCTGCGCACCGACGCCGACGTCCAGGCCCTGCGCGCCGCGCTGGCCGACGGCACGATCGACGTCGTCGGCACCGACCACGCCCCGCACCCGAGTGAACACAAGGAATGCGAGTGGGCGCAGGCTGCCATGGGCATGACCGGGCTGGAAACCGCGCTCTCGGTGGTCCAGCACACCATGATCGACACCGGTCTGATGACCTGGGCTGATTTCGCCCGCGTCACCTCGAGCGCGCCGGCCGTGATCGGCCGGGTCGAAGACCAGGGCCGCCCGCTTGACGCCGGCGAACCGGCCAACGTCATACTCGTGGACCCGGCTGCGCGCTGGACGGTGGACCCTTCTAAGATGGCAACCATGGGCAGAAACTCTCCGTTCGCCGGCCGGGAACTGCCCGGCAAGGTGGTGGCCACGTTCTTCAAGGGCCATCCCACCGTCCTCGACGGCAAGCTCAACAGCCCCTACCGCTGGGCGTCCGGGACCCCCGATCCCGCAGGGGCGGGCCGGAACTGATGGACAGGCTCCTCCCCGTACTGCTCATGGTGGCCCTCGCCGCAGTGGTCGTCGTCCTGCTCGGCCTCGGCTGGCGGAGCCGGCTGCGCCGCCAGTCCGACGTCGAGGCCCTGCCGGAGGCCCCAGCGGAGCTGGCCGCCCCGCTGGCACTGGCTGACGGCCAGTACGTCACGTCCACCAGTGCCGGTGACTGGCTGGACCGGATCGCCGTCCACAACCTTGGCATCCGCACCAACGCCGAACTCAGCGTCCACCCCGAAGGGGTGCTCTTCAACCGCGCCGGCGCCGGCCCGGTCTACATCCCGGCCGCACGGCTCACCGGAGTGCGCCTGGAAAGCGGCATGGCCGGAAAATTCGTCGAAAAGGACGGGCTGCTCGTGGTCAGCTGGATGCTCGGCTCCCGCGAACTGGACACCGGGTTCCGTACCCGGCGCGCTGAGGACAAGACAACCCTCCTCAACGCCCTGCAAGAATTGATCTCCGCGGCCCCCAGGCCAATGCCGATAGTGGAAAGTAACGAAGTGAGCGAATCCCACGAAGTGAAAGACGCCGTAGTGAACACCGAAGTGACAGACAACGCACCAGCCGCCAGCCCCGCAGCCCTTGTGCTCGAGGACGGACGGATCTTCCGCGGCACCAGCTACGGCGCCACCGGAACGGCCTTGGGGGAGGCGGTCTTCGCCACCGGCATGACCGGCTACCAGGAGACCATCACCGATCCCTCCTACGCCCGCCAGCTCGTGGTCCAGACCGCGCCGCACATCGGCAATACCGGTGTGAACAAGGACGACGCCGAATCCCGGCGCATCTGGGTGGCCGGCTATATTGTCCGCGACGCCGCCCGCCGGCCCTCCAACTGGCGCTCGGAGCGATCCCTCGACGACGAGCTTGTCGCGCAGGGGATCGTCGGCATCCAAGGCGTCGACACCCGCGCCATCACGCGCCATCTGCGCGAACACAAGACCATGCGGGCCGGCATCTTCTCCGGCGAGGCCGCCCGCGCCACGGACAAGGACCTCGTCGACGCAGTGCTCGCCAGCGCGCCGATGGAGGGCTCCCGGCTGGCCGAGGAAGTCAGCGTGGACACCGCCTACACGGTGGAACCCAAGGACTTCGGCTGGGACGGCGAACCGCTGTTCAGCATCGCCGCTATCGACCTTGGCATCAAACGGATGACTCCGGTCCGTTTCGCCGAGCGCGGCGTCCGGGTGCACGTGCTTCCGGCCACGGCCACGCTGGCCGACGTCAAGGCTGTCAACCCGGACGGCTTCTTCATGTCCAACGGACCCGGAGACCCGGCCACTGCGGACAACCAGGTGGCGCTGCTGCGCTCGGTGCTCGATGAGAAGATCCCGTACTTCGGCATCTGCTTCGGCAACCAGATCCTGGGCCGCGCCCTCGGCTTCGGAACCTACAAGCTGCGCTACGGCCACCGCGGACTCAACCAGCCCGTGATGGACCGCCGCACCGGCAAAGTGGAGATCACCTCCCAGAACCACGGCTTCGCCGTCGACGCGCCGCTCAACGGTGCCACCCGGGCCCCCGAGGAACGGTACGGCCGTGTCGAGGTCAGCCACGTGAGCCTCAACGACGACGTCGTGGAAGGGCTGTCCTGCCTCGACATCCCGGCCTTCTCGGTGCAGTACCACCCCGAAGCCGCGGCCGGCCCGCACGATGCCGCGTACCTCTTTGACCGCTTCATCGAGCTGATGGCCGGCGCCGGTACGGCGGCGTCTTCCGCTGCCCCGGCGGCCGATGCCAAGACTTCCACCGATTCCAAGACTGAGGACAAGAAGTAATGCCCAAGAGAACTGACCTCAAGAGCGTCATGGTCATCGGGTCCGGCCCGATCGTGATCGGCCAGGCTGCCGAATTCGACTACTCCGGCACCCAGGCTCTGCGCGTCCTCAAGGAGGAAGGCCTGCGGGTCATCCTCGTGAACTCCAACCCGGCCACCATCATGACGGACCCCGAGTTCGCCGATGCCACCTATGTGGAGCCGATCACGCCCGAGGTGGTGGAGAAAATCATCGCCAAGGAGCGGCCCGACGCCCTCCTGCCCACCCTGGGCGGCCAGACCGCGCTCAACACCGCCATCGCGCTGGACAAGAACGGTGTGCTGGAGAAGTACAACGTCGAGCTGATCGGCGCCAACATCGCAGCGATCGAGCTTGGCGAGGACCGCGAGAAGTTCAAGGGCGTCGTGGAGCGCTGCGGCGCCGAGTCGGCCCGCAGCCACATCATCCACACCATGGCCGAAGCCCTCACCGCGGCCGAGGACCTGGGCTACCCCATGGTGGTCCGGCCCTCCTTCACGATGGGTGGCCTCGGCTCGGGCCTGGCGTACGACGAGAACGACCTCCGCCGGATCGTCGGCCAGGGCCTGCAGTACAGCCCCACGTCCGAAGTGCTGCTCGAAGAGAGCATCCTGGGCTGGAAGGAATACGAGCTTGAGATGATGCGCGACAAGAACGACAACGTCGTGGTCGTGTGCTCCATCGAGAACTTCGATCCCGTCGGCGTCCACACCGGTGACTCCATCACCGTCGCCCCGGCGCTGACCCTCACAGACCGCGAATACCAGCGGCTGCGCGATATTTCCATCGCCGTTATCCGCGAGGTCGGCGTCGACACCGGCGGCTGCAACATCCAGTTCGCCGTCGAACCGGACACCGGACGCGTCGTTGTCATCGAGATGAACCCGCGCGTGTCCCGTTCCTCCGCCCTGGCCTCCAAGGCCACCGGCTTCGCCATCGCCAAGATCGCCACCAAGCTCTCCCTCGGCTACACCCTGGATGAAATCCCGAACGACATCACCCAGAAGACCCCGGCGTCCTTCGAACCGACCCTCGACTACGTCGTCGTGAAGGTCCCGCGCTTCGCGTTCGAGAAGTTCCCGGCCGCGGACCCCACGCTGACCACCACCATGAAATCGGTGGGCGAGGCCATGGCCATGGGCCGGAACTTCACCGAGGCGCTGCAGAAGGCGCTGCGGTCCCTGGAGCAGAAGGGCTCCCAGCTGGACTTCAGCCACGTCCCGGAATGGGAAGTTCCGGAACTGATCGAAAAGTCCAAACGGCCCACCACCGAACGCCTGCACCAGGTCCAGCGCGCCCTGCTCGGCGGCGCCACCGTGGAGCAGCTCTTCGAAGCCACCAAGATCGACCCCTGGTACCTGGACCAGCTCCAGCTGCTCAACGAGATCTCCGTCGAAATCCGAAAGGCCAGCGCCCTGACCCCGGACATGCTGCAGCGCGCCAAGCGCCACGGCTTCTCCGACGAGCAGATCGGCGCCCTGACGCACAACTCCGAGGACGTCGTCCGCGGCGTCCGGCAGGCCCTCGGCATCCGTCCCGTGTACAAGACCGTGGACACCTGCGCCGCTGAATTCGCCGCGTACACGCCGTACCACTACTCCTCCTATGACGAGGAGGACGAGGTGGCGCTGCACGCCAAACCGTCCATCATCATCCTGGGCTCCGGGCCCAACCGGATCGGCCAGGGCATCGAGTTCGACTACTCCTGCGTCCACGCATCCATGGCCCTGCGCAAAGCCGGCTACGAGACCGTGATGGTCAACTGCAACCCGGAAACCGTCTCCACCGACTACGACGTCTCCACCCGCCTGTACTTCGAACCGCTGACCCTGGAGGACGTCCTTGAGGTCATCGCGGCCGAGGAGCGCACCGGCGGCGTCATGGGCGTGTTCGTCCAGCTCGGCGGCCAGACCCCGCTCAAGCTCGCCCAGCAGCTCGCCGACGCCGGTGTGCCCATCCTGGGCACCTCGCCCGAGGCGATCGACCTCGCCGAACACCGCGGGGCCTTCTCCCAGGTCCTCGACAAGGCCGGGCTCATCGCGCCCAAGAACGGCACCGCAGTGTCCTTCGAGGACGCGAAGAAGATTGCCGACGAGATCGGCTATCCCGTGTTGGTCCGCCCGTCCTATGTCTTGGGCGGCCGCGGCATGGAGATCGTCTACGACGAGCCGAACCTCTCCCGCTACATCGCCAACGCCACCGAGATCACCCCGGAGCACCCGGTCCTGATCGACCGGTTCCTCGAGGACGCCGTCGAGATCGATGTCGACGCCCTGTACGACGGCACGGACATGTACCTGGGCGGCATCATGGAGCACATCGAGGAGGCCGGCATCCACTCCGGCGACTCGGCCTGCGTCCTGCCGCCCATCACCCTGGGCAACAACGTGCTGGACCGTGTCCGGACCGCCACCCTCGCCATCGCCGAGGGCGTCGGGGTCCGCGGGCTGATCAACATCCAGTTCGCCCTCGCCTCCGACGTGCTCTATGTGCTCGAAGCCAACCCCCGGGCCTCGCGGACCGTGCCGTTCGTCTCCAAGGCCACGGGCGTCCAGATGGCGAAGGCGGCCGCCCTGATCGGCACGGGCGTCACCATCAACCAGCTCCGCACGGCCTACAAGATTCTGCCGGAAACCGGCGACGGCTCCACGCTCCCGCTCGACGCGCCGGTCTCGGTCAAGGAGGCCGTGCTGCCGTTCAGCCGCTTCCGCACCCCGGAAGGCAAGGTCGTCGACTCACTCCTCGGCCCGGAAATGCGGTCCACGGGTGAGGTCATGGGCATCGACAAGCACTTCGACACGGCCTTCGCCAAGAGCCAGGCAGCGGCCAACAACGCCCTGCCCACCGAAGGCAAGGTCTTCGTCTCGGTCGCGAACCGGGACAAGCGTTCGGTGATCATGGGCGTCAAGCGGCTGTCCGACCTCGGCTTCGAGATCGTCTCCACGGGGGGCACGGCCGACGTCCTGCGCCGCAACGGCATCCAGGCCACCCCGGTCCGGAAGGTCGCCGAAGGCTCCAGCGCTGAAGGCGAGGGAACCATCGCGGACCTGATCGTGGCGGGCGAGATCGACATGGTCTTCAACACGCCCTCCGGCGGCGAAGCCCGCAGCGACGGCTACGAGCTGCGCGCCGCCGCGACGTCGATCGGCATTCCGTGCATCACCACGGTGGCCGAATTCAACGCCGCCGTCCAGGCCATCGAGGCGCTGCGCACCTACGAATGGTCCGTTACCAGCCTGCAGGAGCACGCGGCGGCCCTCGCGGCCTCGCAGAACGCGGCCTCGCAGAAGGCTCACACGCATGCCTGAGGCTCCCACCGCTGATACCGCCGGCCGGGAGCCCTTCGGCTCCCGGCTGGGCCGGGCCATGGCGGTGCGCGGTCCGCTGTGCGTCGGCATCGATCCGCACCCGGCGCTGCTGCAGCATTGGGGCCTGGGCGACGACGTCGCCGGGCTGGAACGGTTCTCGCTGACCGTCCTGGAGGCTGTCGGCTCGCTCGCCGCGGCGGTGAAGCCGCAAGTGGCGCTTTATGAGCGGCATGGCTCTGCCGGGATTGCCGTCCTGGAGCGCACGCTGGCCGTGGCGGCGGAGATTTCCGTCCTGACCATCGCGGACGCCAAGCGCGGCGATATCGGCTCCACCATGGCCGCCTACGCCGACGCCTGGCTCCGGGACGGCTCGGCATTGGCCGCGGATTCCGTGACCCTGAGTCCGTACCTGGGCTTCGAGTCGCTGCGTCCCGGCCTGGACCTCGCGGCCCAGTCCGGGCGCGGCGTGTTCGTGCTGGCGTTGACCTCCAACCCCGAGGGTGCCTCCGTGCAGCACGTTGGCGGGGCGGACTCCGTAGCCCGTCGCATTGTGCGGGCCGCGGCTGCAGAGAACCGCCGGTACACGGGGGCGCTGGGCTCGGTCGGGCTCGTTGTCGGGGCCACGGTCGGTTCGGCCCTCACCGAACTTGATGTGGATCTGGCGGCGGTGCGCGGACCGATCCTGGCCCCCGGGCTGGGCGCCCAGGGCGCGACCGCCGCGGACCTGCGGCGCACCTTCGGATCGGCCTACCCCCAGGTCCTGGGCACCTCCAGCCGGGACATCCTCGGGGCCGGACCGGAAATCCGGGCGCTCCACGACGCGGCCCGCCGGACCCTTGACGAACTCTTGGCCGCCTAGCTGTCCTGCCCGCGCTGTGCCCGCTGCCGGCGTCCGGCGGTTGTCCATTGATTTCTGCCGCTCCGAGACGGTAGGTTCAGGACACGGCAACGGCGCGGGAGCTGTCTGACGGACCGGTGTGAACGGCCCGGCGGACTGGCCGGGCCGGACGGCCCGTCTGACCAGGCAGGGAGGACTTCAGTGAGCTTGCAACCCCTCACTCCGCAGCAGCGTGCCGACGCCTTGCGCAAGGCCGCTGCGGCCAGGGCCACCCGGGCCGCGGCCAAGGAACGGCTGAAATCCGGCCAGACGACAATCGCCCAGGTCCTCAGCTCCGGAACATCCGATGATGCCATCGCCCGGATGAGGGTCGTGGAGATGCTGGAGGCCCTGCCGGGTATCGGGCGGGTCCGTGCCGCGGCGATCATGGAACAGCTCGGCATCGCGCAGTCCCGGCGGGTACGCGGGCTGGGAATCCACCAGCGCCGGGCGCTGGTAGATTTTGTAGACGACAAACAGCCCGCTCCGCCGGGCTGATCCCCGAACACCGCCAAAGGAATATGTGAGCAAGAAACCGGGACTAACAGTCCTCGCCGGCCCGACGGCTGTTGGCAAAGGCACCGTGTCCACCTACATCCGGGACAACTATCCCGGCGTGTGGCTCTCCGTGTCTGCAACGACGCGCCCGCCGCGGCCGGGTGAGCAGGACGGGATCCACTACTTCTTCAAGTCGCCCGAGGAATTCGATTCGCTCGTCGAAGACGGCGAACTTCTCGAATGGGCGTTCGTCCACGGCCGCAACCGCTACGGCACCCTCCGCAGCACCGTGAACGAAGCGATCGCCGAGGGCCGTTCCGTGCTCCTGGAAATCGATCTGCAGGGCGCCCGGCAGGTCAAGAAGGCCGTCCCCGATGCTCAGTTCGTGTTCCTCGCGCCGCCCAGCTGGGACGAAATGGTCCGCCGGCTGGTCGGCCGCGGCACGGAAACGGCCGAAGAACAGCAGCAGAGGCTGGAAACCGCTAAACTAGAACTTGCCGCTGAACCGGAGTTTGACCACACCGTCATCAATGATGACGTTCGTCGGGCAGCGGACGAGCTTGTTTCACTCATGGGGCTGACCCCGAACCCGCGCTAGGCGACGGGACGTATCGGCCCGTTAGAATTTGGAGAATTCGTGTCCACGAACCTTGAAGGCATCATCAACCCGCCGATCGACGAGCTGCTGAAGGCTGCCGACTCGAAGTACGGCCTGGTGATTTTCGGTGCCAAGCGCGCACGCCAGATCAACGCCTACTACGCCCAGCTGCACGAGGGCCTGTTCGAGTACGTCGGCCCGCTGGTCGACACGAAGCTGAACGAGAAGTCGTTGTCGATCGCGCTGCGGGAGATCAACGAAGGCAAGCTCGTTTCCACGCCGATCGAACCTGCAGAGTAGTAACGGCAAAATACATAGACTGCCTGTTGACGGAGGTCACGTGCGCATAGTCCTCGGAGTCGGGGGAGGGATAGCCGCCTACAAGGTGGCGTCGCTCCTCCGGCTTTTTACTGAAGCCGGCCATGACGTCACGGTCATCCCCACGGAGGCGGCAACGCGTTTCGTCGGTGTCGCGACGTGGGAAGCCCTGTCCGGCCACCCCGTCAGCAGCACCGTCTTCGACGCGGTCCCCACGGTCAACCACGTCCGGCTCGGCCACGAGGCGGAGCTGATTGTCGTGGCTCCGGCCACGGCCGACCTCCTGGCCCGCGCGTCGTCCGGCCAGGCGGATGACCTCCTGACCAACACCTTGCTGATGGCTGGGGACTGCCCGGTCCTCATGGCCCCGGCCATGCACACCGAAATGTGGCAGCACCCGGCAACCCAGGCCAACGTCGAAACCCTGCGCAGCCGCGGCGTCACCGTGCTGGAGCCTGCCAGCGGCAGGCTGACCGGGGCGGACTCCGGCCCCGGCCGGCTGCCCGAGCCCCAGGCCATCTTCGAGGCTGCGCTGGCGCTGGCCGGTGCGCAGGCTGGTGCGCAGTCCGCCCGGTTGTCGGCCCCTGGGCTGCCGGGTGCGCCGGCCGTGCCGGACGCGCCCGCCGCTCCGCCGTCGGATCTGCCGTTGCCCGCGTCGGCAGAGCCGTCCGCAGCCCGCCCGTTGGCCGGGCTGACTGTGACCATCAGCGCCGGCGGCACCCGCGAACCGCTGGACCCCGTCCGCTTCCTGGGCAACCGGTCCTCCGGCAAGCAGGGCGTGGCACTTGCCATTGCCGCCCGCAACGCCGGCGCCAGGGTCCGGCTGCTGGCGGCCCATATGGAGGTTCCGGCGCCGGAGGGCGTCGAGATCGTCAAAGTCGAGACAGCCCTGGAATTGCGGAAAGCGGCGTTGCACGCTGCCGCGGATTCCGACGTCGTGATCATGGCGGCCGCCGTGGCGGACTTCCGTCCCGCCGACGTCTCCGGCACCAAGATCAAGAAGCGCGAAGACGGCGCCAATCCCGTCATTGTCCTGGTGCGCAACCCTGACATCCTGCAGGAACTCGTCGAGGTCCGCGACGCGGCTTCCCGCGACCAGCTCATCGTCGGTTTCGCCGCGGAAACGGGCGACGCCGAAGGTGATGTCCTGGAGTACGCCGAGGCCAAGCTGCGCCGCAAGGCCTGCGACCTGCTGGTCGTCAACCATGTGGGCCAGGACAAGGTCTTCGGCGAGGACACCAACGCAGTAGTCATCCTTTCCCGCTCCGGCTCCGAACCCCAGGAAGCGTCGGGTTCCAAATCCGATGTTGCGGCTGCCGTGATTGACCGGGTCAGCGCCGAGTTGAGCCGGGTTGTTCCGCCGGCTTGAGCCCGGCGTAACCAACGTCTCCTTAGCATGGGGACACACGCCGCCGGACGTCCGTTTTCCAACCAGTAAGGTAGTTGAGTGACTTTACCGCTGCACATTCCTGACTTCCACGGGTCCACGCCCGCCTCGCTCCGGCTGTTCACGTCTGAGTCGGTGACCGAAGGACACCCCGACAAGATCTGTGACCAGATCAGCGATGCGATCCTCGACGCCCTGCTGGCCAAGGACCCCGAGTCCCGGGTCGCCGTCGAGACGCTGGCCACCACGGGCCTGGTCCACGTGGCCGGTGAGGTCACCACGGACGCCTACGTCGAGATCCCCCAGATCGTCCGGGAGACCATCCTCGGCATCGGCTACGACTCCTCGGCCAACGGCTTCGACGGCGCCCGCTGCGGTGTATCCGTCTCGATCGGGCAGCAGTCCAACGACATCGCCGGCGGCGTGTTCAACTCCCTGGAAGCCCGGGAAGGACGCCAGGAAGACGACTACGACCTCCAGGGTGCCGGAGACCAGGGCCTCATGTTCGGCTACGCCAGCGACGAAACCCCCTCCTACATGCCCGTCCCGATCTGGCTCGCACACAGGCTCTCCGAGCGCCTCACCGAGGTCCGAAAGAACGGCCAGCTGCCCTACCTGCGCCCTGACGGCAAGACCCAGGTCACTGTGGGCTACGACGGCGACCGCCCGGTCTCGGTCGAGACCGTCGTCATCTCCAGCCAGCACGCCGAAGGCGCCAGCCTCGACCGGCTCCGGGCCGACCTCGCGGAGTACGTCGTTGATCCCGTCATGGCGCTTTCCAACCTGGACATCTCGCGGGCCAGGAACATCCTGAACCCGGCCGGTGCTTTTGTCATCGGCGGTCCGGTCGGCGACGCCGGCCTCACCGGCCGCAAGATCATCGTCGACACCTACGGCGGCATGGCCCGCCACGGCGGCGGTGCGTTCTCCGGCAAGGACCCGTCGAAGGTGGACCGCTCCGCTGCCTACGCGATGCGCTGGGTCGCCAAGAACGTAGTGGCCGCCGGGCTCGCAAAGCGCGCTGAAATCCAGATCGCATACGCCATCGGCCAGGCGCGCCCGGTGGGAACCTACGTGGAAACCTTCGGCACCGAGACCGTGGATCCTGCGCGGATCAGCGCCGCGATCGCCGAAATCTTTGACCTGCGCCCCCGCGCCATCATCGACGCCCTGGACCTCAAGCGCCCGATCTACGCCAAGACCGCCGCCCACGGGCACTTCGGCCGCGAAGATCCCGACTTCACGTGGGAGCGCCTGGACCGGGTCGATGACCTGAAGGCTTTCTTCAACGCCTGATTCACGAGCCTGACCCACATTGTCGGTGCGCAAAATGTCACTGGCATGTGATGTGCTGAAGCCAGGCCGCCATTCCGGCGGCCTGGCTTCCCATTTCCGGGTCGTCGCCGGTGCTGGGTTGTTGTTCGTTTCTTGTTTGCCGTTGCCCGGCTGGAGTTGAACGGAGGTAGGCGCGATGACGAAAGTCCGCGGCGGTGCGACCATGCCGGATGAACCCTTCCAGCTCTCCTTGCTCCAGGGCTTTCCGTCGGCGCCCGCATCCGCCTCCGGTCCGGCCCTCGCCGCCGATCTGCCCGTGGCAAGGGTGCTGCTCGAATCGTCCCTCCCGCATCTGGACCGGCCCTTCGACTACAGCGTTCCGGCCACCCTCGACGCGGAGGCGCAACCGGGTGTCCGGGTCAAGGTGAAGTTCAACGGCCAGGAACTGGCGGGATACGTGCTCGAGCGGAGCGGGGAATCCGACGCCGGCCACACCCTGGTGCCGCTGCACAAGGTGGTTTCGCGCGTGCCGGTGCTGACGCCCGCCGTCGCTGAACTGGCCGGCCGGGTCGCTGCGCGCTACGCGGGAACGGTCAGCGACGTCCTGCGTGTCGCCGTTCCGCCCCGGATGGCCAAACTGGAGAAAGAGTTCGCTCCCGGCGGGCGGCTGGACGCGGCCTTGTTCGCGGCCGGCGAGGAGCCAGGGGCCACGGTTCCGTCGGGGCTGCAAGCCTCCCACTGGTCCTCCTACCGCAACGGGCCGGCGTTCCTCCAGCACCTGGGCTCGGGGGAGTCACCCCGTGCCGTGCTGAACGCGCTGCAGGGCTTCGGCCCGGGCGGCTGGCCGGGACTGATCGCGGAGGCCGTGGCTGCGGTCCGCCTGTCCGGCCGGGGCGCCGTCGTCGTCGTCCCCGACTACCGGGACCTGGACCGCGTGGAGGCCGCGCTCCTGGAGTTGCTCCCGGCGGGCGACGTCGCACGGCTCACCGCCGACGACGGCCAGACCCCGCGGTACCGGAGCTTCCTGCGCATCCTCAGCGGCGCCGCCGGGGTCGCCGTGGGCACCCGGTCCGCGGCCTACGCGCCGGTCCATAACCTGGGGCTCGTGGTCTGCTGGGACGACGGCGACGACCTCCACATCGAGCAGCGTTCGCCGTACGCGCACTCCCGCGAGGTGCTGCTGCTGCGCGCAGGCCAGGAAGGGGCTGCCTGCCTGTTGGCGGCCCACTCCCGAAGTACCGAAACGGAACGGCTCGTCGAATCCGGCTGGGCATGGCCGGTGGAGGCCGAGCGCACCGTGGTGCGGCGGACGGTCCCGCGGGTGCTCAACACGGCGGACAGCTTCGAACTCGAGCATGATCCGCTCGCCCGCATCGCCCGGCTGCCCGGGGCTGCCTGGCGTGCCGCAAAGGACGGCCTGGAACGCGGACCGGTCTTGGTCCAGGTGGCCCGGGCCGGCTACGCACCGTCACTGGCGTGCGAAACGTGCCGTGAACCGGCACGCTGCGCCGCCTGCAGCGGCCCCCTGGCGATCGCCGGGGCCAGCGGAAGTTCGGCCGTGCCGCAATGCCGCTGGTGCTCGGCGCCGGCCCAGGCGTGGCGGTGCACCACCTGCAACGGCACCCGGCTCCGCCGTGGAGCCGCCGGAGCCCTCCGCACGGCCGAGGAGCTCGGCCGTGCCTTCCCCGGAAAGCCGGTCATCACCTCCTCCGGTGACCAGGTCAAAGCCACCGTTCCCGACACGAAGGCCCTCGTGGTAGCCACTGTCGGGGCCGAGCCGGTCGCCGCCGGAGGTTACGCAGCAGCCCTGCTGCTCGACGGCGATTCCCTGCTGCGGCGCGAGAACCTGCGCGCCGGGGAGGACGCCGCGCGCCGCTGGTTCAATGCGGCAGCCCTCGTGCGACCGGCGCCGGAAGGCGGACTGGTGGTCATCACCGCGGATGACGCTGCCGGGGTCGGGGCCCTGCTGCGGTGGGATCCGGCGGGCTACGCCCGGCGTGAGCTGGCGCTGCGGCAGGAACTTCACCTGCCGCCCGCCGTACGGATCGCCTCCATCACCGGCGGCCGCACCGCCGTCGGGCACTTCACCCGGGCCGTCGAAGAACGGATGGCCGCGCAGGGAACCGTGCTCAGGACCGCCGGCCCCGCGCCCCTCGTGATGGCCGGGCCGCCCTCCGGGACGACGGGTGCCGCGCCCGGCGGGGCAGCGTCCGGCGCCAGACCGGGCGCGCGGGAATCCGGTGGGGACGTCCGGACCCTGTTGTTCATCCCGTACGCCCAGGCAGCTGCCGCCACCACCGCGATGCGTGCTGTCAAGGCTGCGGCCGCCGCCAAGCGCACGGATGACCCCGTCCAGCTGCGGCTTGACGGGGTCGACGTCCTCTAAGCCCGGCGAGAGCCCCCGGGTTTCCCCACCTTTACCGGCTTCTGCCGGCGCATGCCTGCCTTGAATGCCGGCGCGTCCCGGCCTCGCGGTCGCAATGGTGGGGAAATTCCGCGCGGTGGCCTGAACGCGGTGGCCAGGGCGCGGTGGCTAGAGTGCGGTGACGCCGGCGCCGGGCTCTAGCGCTTGTTCCGGCTCCGGAGCGCGACGGCTTCCCCGGCGAGTTCCACGAGCCTGCGCGCGGATTCGTCCCAGCTGAAATCCGCGGCGCGTTCCACGGATCGTCGGGAGCGGGCCTTCCACAGCTCAGGATCCTCCAGCTGCCGCACGGCCGCAGCGAATCCGGCCGGCGAGTCCGCATGCACATAGCTGACGGCGTTCTTGCCCACCTCCCGGAAAATGGGGATGTCGCTGGCGATCACCGGGGTGCCGTGGGACATGGCCTCCACGAGGGGCAGTCCGTAGCCTTCGGCCCGGGAGAGGCTGATCAGGGCCGTGGTGCGTGCCAGCATGGCCTCGTATTCGGCGTCGGTCACGCCGTTGTGGAACACGATATTCGCGCCCGCCGGAGCCAGGGCCTCGAGCTCAGCGCGGCGCTGCGGGGTGATGCGGCTCAGCAGATGCAGGGTCATGTCCGGCAACTCCGCCATGCCCCGGATCATGGTCTCCACGTTCTTGTACGGCATGAAGGACCCCATGTAGAGCAACGTCTTGTCCGCTCCGGCACCGGGGTCCCGGGGCGTGTGGCCGTGCTGCGGGGCGTTGCCCACGATCCTGACGGGACGCCTCGTGAGCCGGTACTTGGCGATCAGGGCCGCGGTGGTGGAGCTGATGGTCGCGACGACGTCGGCCCGGTTCAGCAGGAGCCGCTGGGGCCAGAAGGCCTTGTGGTAGAGGCGCCAGAGGACACGGACCGGGGCCGGCAGGAATCCGGGAGGGGCCGGGTGCTCGTAGTAAATGAGGTCATGCAGGGTCAGTACCAGGGCGTACTTCCGGCCCCAGCTGCCCATGGTCTGCATGGGGCACACCACGACGTCGGCGCCGAGCCTGTTGACCTTGGCGGCCACGAGAAGCTCGGACGGGGACAGCGGGCTGTTGATCAGGGTGTACGGCACATCAGGCAGGAGGGCCAGCTGCCGCGGGTCGCTGATCAGCATCGAGACGTCTGCAATCTTGGCCGTGGCCGCGATGAGGCTGGAACCATACCGGCTGATGCCGTCGTGGTGGTCCAGCCGGGTGAAGCGGGCATCGATAAGAATTTTCACGCGGCGTGGTCCTTCAGGAAGCGTCGGATGAAGCGGGCGGCGGGCTCCGGGGTCTCGTAGTGGATCAGGTGTCCGACGCCGGGGATGACGTGCAGGGTCCCGTCCGGCAGGAGGGCCAGGAGTTTATGCTGGTCCGGCAGGGTGGCGATCTCGTCCTTTTCGCCCGCGATCAGGAGCACTGGGAGCGTAAGCCCGGCTGCCACCTCGGATACGTTGCTGCCAACAGAGGCCTTGAACGCCTCCAGCAGGCTTTCCCGGTCCGCGAAGGCGGAGAAGTAGGAGCTGTGCTGGGCATGGACGAAGCGGCGGAGTTCCTTGTCCCGGGTCTTGGCCATGGCTTCGCTCATGACCCGCACTATCAGCTGGCTGCGCAGCAGGGCCTGACCTACGCTCCGGGGCAGATGCGCGGCGGCCTCGTAGTACAGCACAGCGAGCCGGGTCATCAGTCCCTTGGGTCCTTCCAGGGCGGGGGAGGCGATGGGGTTGATCAGGATGAGCCCGGCGACCGCGCCGGGGTGGGCCGCGACGAAATGGCTTGCCACGATCGAGCCGAAGGAATGGCCCAGCAGGACCGTGTCCGGTCCGAGGCCCAGCGCGGCCATGAAGTCGGTGACAAAGCGGACGTAGCCTGCCACGCTGTGTTCGGCAGCCGTGAAGGCGGCGGAACTGCCAAACCCGGGCAGGTCCGGCATGATGAGGCGCATCTCGGGCAGCTGGTCGGCCACCCGGAGGAGGCCGTGGTGGTCCCCGCGGAAGCCGTGCACGACCAGGACGGTCCGGGTTTCCGGGGTCACGCGGACGGGCTCGTAGTTCCAGTAGGCAACGCGGACGCCGTCCAGGTCCACCTCGGCGGCCCGGGTGCGGGCCTCGAGGTCATCGCTGAACAGGGGCGTGGGGGAGGACTCGGTGTGCACTTGTTCCATTCGGTCGAAGCCTAGTTGACGTTGTCGGGGTGGGAGCCGGTGCGGAAACCGCGCTCGAGGGCAGCGATTTCGGTCATGTCCAGGACGGACAGTTCAAATCCGAACACATCGTGGTTCTCGCGGATCCGACCCGAAGAGCTGGCCTTCGGAATCGCGATGTTGCCTAGCTGCAGGTGCCACCGGAGGATGATTTGCGCCGGCGTCCGGTCGTGCTCGGCCGCAAGGGCCAGGATCACTGGATCCTTCAGGACCTGGCCGCGGCCAAGAGGACTCCACGCCTCAGTGCGGATGCCAAGTTCTTCATGCTTGAGTCGCAGTTCGGCCTGCTGGAGCCAGGGGTGGAGCTCGACCTGGTTGACGGCCGGAACCACTTCGGCCGTTTGCAGCAGCCGGTCCAGGTGGTGCGGCTGGAAGTTGGAGACGCCGATGGCCCGGACTTTCCCCTCGCGGTACAGCGTTTGGAGGGCCCGGTAGCTCTCGGTGAACAGGCCGCGCTTCGCGCAAGGCCAGTGGATCAGGTAAAGGTCGATGTACTCCATGCCAAGGTTGGAAATGGAGGTATCGAAGGCGCGCATCGTGGCGTCGTAGCCTTGGTCGTCATTCCAGACCTTGGTGGTGACGAACAGATCCTGGCGGGACACGTATGGGGCGGACTCTCCGCGTTCCCCGCCTGTGCCGTGGAATCCGGACAAAGCGCCGATGCCTTTGCCCACGGCCGTCTCATTGCCGTACATGGCCGCCGTGTCGAAGTGCCGGTAGCCGGCTTCGACCGCCATGGTCACGAGGTCCGCCGCGTCAGCCGGGGGCACCTTGTAGAGCCCGAACCCCAACCGGTCGATCATCACGCCGTTGTTCAGGGTCAGCCGGGGGGAGAGTCTCATAGCAATGACTTTACCCACTGGCAGACCTGGGGCGCGGACCGGAGCCGGGGCGCGGACCGCAGCTGCGGCCGCGCTCCGGGTCGCCGCTCCGGCGGGGCGGCTCAGGCCAGGCCGTCAAACCTCACCAGCCGGCGGGCGCTGGCCTCGTCAAGGATCAGGTCGGTGGCCAGGCCCGCCGCCAGCGCACCGCGCAGGCCGTTGATCTTGGAGGCGCCGGAGACCACACAGATCCGCCGCCGGACCTGGCGGAGCTGGGCGAGGTCCGGCCCCGTCGAGCGCTCGTTAAGCGTGATGCCGTCCGAGGAGCCGTCCGCCCGGAAGAAAACAGTGGCGACGTCTCCCACGACGTCGGACGTGGCCAGGATGTTCAGGTCGTCTTCGTCGAGGTAGCCGCCGGCGTAAACGTGGCTGGGGTAATCGGCGTCGACCGATCCCACCCCGAAGATCGCGATGCTCATGCGGGCCTGCAGTTCCAGGATGCGCTGAACACTGCGCTCATTCCACATGGCCTTCTTGGTTGCGGCATGGTCGAAGAACGCCGGTACGGGGAACTGCTCAACCCGGGCGCCGTAGGCGCTGCCGAACCGCCGCATGATGTCCGAGGCGTAGGTGATGCCGGTGGTCTGCATATTGCCGGCGCCGTTGAGCTGGACGATCACGCTGTCGTGGGTGATCTTCCGGGTCAGGTGCCGGCTGACGGCGCTCAGGGTGGAGCCCCACGCCACGCCGATGATGGCGTTGGAATCCACCAGCGGCCCGATCGTCCGGGCCGCCTGCATTGCCACCCGGTCCAGTGTTTCCGCCTCGTTGAGCGTGTCCACGACGGGAACCACGTGCACGTCCACCCGGTACTCGGCCCGGATCATGCTTTCGAGTTCGGGGCCCGTGTCCAGCGGACTGCGGATCTGGATCTGCACCAGACCCGATTCGCGTGCCGAGGACAGCAGCCGCGAAACGGTGGACCGGGACGTCCGGAGTTCCCGGGCGATCGCGTCCATGGTCAGGTCCTGCAGGTAATAAAGCTGGGCCGCCCTGAGGGCGTCGGAGTGCCGAGAAGTCGTCATCCCAATTCCGTTCTGCACGTTTGTGCATAGTGCTTGACTCCATTTTCCATTATTCCAAACAATAGAGTTGAACGGCGCCGCGCCCCAGGGCGCGGCGCGCAGAACCAGACCCAAAGGAGCAGTTTTGGGACAGAAGGATTCATCTCCCACGCCGGGACCCGCGAGCAACCGGGCATCGGTGCAGAGGCTGCAGGAGCGGCGGCATGCACAGGTGCTGATCATCGGCGGCGGCATCAACGGCGTGGGTACTTTCCGGGACCTGGCGCTGCAGGGCGTGGACGTAGCGCTCGTGGAGCGCGGCGACTTCTGCCAGGGCGCCAGCGGCGCCTCCTCGCACATGATCCACGGCGGCATCCGGTACCTGGAAAACGGTGAGTTTCGCCTCGTCCGGGAGTCCGTCGTCGAGCGCAACCGGCTCCTGCGCATTGCTCCGCACTACGTGAAGCCCCTTCAGACCACCATTCCGATCTTCAGCACCTTCTCCGGTGTCCTTGCCGCTCCGCTGCGCTTCCTGACCCACAAACAGCAGGGCAAGCCCAAGGAGCGCGGGGCCTTCCTGATCAAACTGGGCCTGAGCATGTACGATTTCTTCTCCCGCGACGGCGGCACCGTGCCGCGCCACCAGTTCCGCGGCCGCAAGCGCGCACTGGCCGAGCTGCCCCGGCTGCACCCGGGCATCAAGTACGCCGCCACCTACTTCGATGCCTCGGTGCACAACCCGGAGCGGCTGACCCTGGATGTCCTGCAGGACGGCGAAAAGGCCGGCGGACTGCAAGCACGGGCCAGCAACTACCTTTCGCTCGTCTCCCTGAACGGCGAAGGAGGCGGCGCGGGCGCTGGCAGCACCGTCACGCTCCGTGATGGGCTCTCCGGCGAGGTTTTCGATTTCACGGCCGACATCATCGTGAACACAACCGGCGCCTGGGTGGACCTGACCAACGAGGCGATGGGCGCGGCGTCGTCCTTCATGGGCGGGACCAAGGGCTCGCACATCGTGCTGGACCACCCGGAGCTCCTCGAGGCCTGCAACGGCCGCGAAATCTTCTTCGAGCACACGGATGGCCGGATCGTACTGATCTATCCAATGGGTGACCGGGTCCTCGTCGGCACCACCGACGTCGACGCCGACATGGCAGAGGACGCTGTCTGCACCGAAGCGGAAATCGACTACTTTTTCGACCTGATCGGCCACGTGTTCCCGGATGTGGCCGTGGACCGCGGGCAGATCGTCTACACCTTCGCCGGCGTCCGCCCGCTGCCCAGGCATGACGCGACCCAGCCCGGGTTCGTCAGCCGCGATTACCGGATCGAGCGGCGCGCAGCCGAAACAGGCCAGACCGGCGCCGCCGTGCTCAGCCTCGTGGGCGGTAAATGGACCACATTCCGGGCCCTCGCCGAGCACCTGAGCAACGACGTCCTCGCCGAACTCGGCATGAAACGTAAGGTCTCGACGGCGAAGCTCCCGATCGGCGGCGGCGCGGGGTTCCCGGACAGCGAGGACGGAGTCCAGCGGTGGATCAAGGCGCACATGTCGGCGGGCCGTGACGCCGCCCGTGTCAGCGGGCTGCTGACCCGGTACGGGACCCGCGCCGAGGAAGTCATCGGCTTCCTGGAGGGTGCCCCGGACCGGCTCCTGCATTCCACCCGCGAACTCAGCACCCGCGAACTGGAGTTCATGGCCCGGAACGAGCAGATCGGGCACCTGGTTGACGTATTGATACGGCGCACATCCCTGGCCTTCCGGGGACTTGTGACCGGCGAACTGTTGAATGAGGTTGCCGACATCCTGTCCGGTCCCTTGGGCTGGGATGCCGCCAGACGGGCCTCAGAAATCGCCCACGCCCAGGAGGTGCTCCAGCGGTTCCACGGCGTCCGGGTCCACAGCCTGGTCGCCTGACACGACTTGCGTGCCCGGGCAGGGACACCCGGGTGCAAGCACTGCGCGGTCCGCCCTGGCGGCCGGCGCAGTGGCTGGCCGGCGGCGCCGACATGCTGCCGGCCCAACGGCCTTTCAAACTCGCGAAGGGCCGACAACAGAAAATAGAGGAGTCAATGATGTCTCTTGGAATTGTTTTCCTGTCCGAAGTATTCGGAACCGGGATGCTGACCCTGTTGGGCTGTGGCGTAGTGGCAAACGTTGCACTCAAGGGCACGAAGGGCAACAACGGCGGGTTCCTGATGGTCACGTGGGGATGGGGTATCGCCGTTTTCTCGGGTGTCTATGTGGCCTCCAGGTCCGGCTCGCATCTGAACCCGGCCGTCACTCTCGGCTTTTTGCTCAACGGCAAGGCGGAGTACGCTCCCGGGGTCAAGGTCGACTTCGGCTCGACACTGACCTACTTCGGCGGGGAACTGCTCGGCGCCTTCCTTGGCGCCGTCGTCATGTGGCTGGCCCACAAGCAGCACTTTGACGCCGAACCCCTGCCCGCCAGCAAACTGGCCGTCTTCTCCACCGGTCCGGCCATCCGGTCCAACGTCTGGAACCTGATCACCGAGATCATCGGCACCTTCGTGCTCGTCTTCGTCATCCTGACGTTCGGCGGGACACCTTCCGGACTGGGCCCGCTGGCGGTGGCCCTGCTGGTTGTCGGCATCGGTGTTTCACTCGGCGGACCCACAGGGTACGCCATCAACCCTGCCCGTGACCTCGGCCCCCGCATCGCCCACGCCCTGCTGCCCATCAAGGGCAAGGGTTCGTCCGACTGGAGCTACTCGTGGATCCCGGTCGTGGGCCCGCTCATCGGGGGCGGCCTCGCCGGCGTCGTCGCCGCGATCGTGCCCATCATCATGACCGCCGCAAAGTAGTTACCACCCCAGCTTCACGCAATCCAACCACCAGACCATACAGACAAGGACGTCAACATGAACCAGTACGTAATCGCAATCGACCAGGGCACCACGAGCACCCGCGCCATTGTTTTCGACCACAGCGGCAACATCGTCTCCTCCGGCCAGATGGAGCACGAGCAGATCTTTCCGCAGGCCGGATGGGTGGAGCACAATCCCGCCGAAATCTGGAACAACACCCGTGAGGTCATCGCCTCCGCCCTCTCGAAGGCGAACCTGACCCGCCACGACATCGCCGCCGTCGGCATCACCAACCAGCGCGAAACCGCCGTCGTCTGGGACAAGACCACCGGAGAGCCTGTCTACAACGCCATTGTCTGGCAGGACACCCGCACCCAGCCGATCGTGGACGAGCTGGCCAAGGACGGGGGACCCGAGCGCTTCAAGCAGAAGGTCGGGCTGCCGCTGGCAACCTACTTTTCCGGCACGAAGATCAAATGGATCCTGGACAATGTCGACGGGGCACGCGCCAAGGCCGAGGCAGGGGACCTGGTCTTCGGCAACACCGACTGCTGGGTGCTCTGGAACCTGACCGGCGGCACCGACGGCGGCGTGCACGTCACGGACGTGACCAACGCCTCGCGGACCATGTTCATGGACCTCGACACACTGTCCTGGGACCAGGAAATCCTGGCCGCCTTCGGGGTTCCGGCCTCCATGATGCCTGCCATCAAGTCCTCCTCCGAGGTCTACGGCACGGTGCACACCTCCCAGCTGCTCCGCGAGGTTCCCGTCGCCGGCATCCTGGGCGACCAGCAGGCGGCGACCTTCGGCCAGGCCGCGTTCGACGCCGGGGAAGCCAAGAACACCTACGGCACGGGCTGCTTCCTCATCTTCAACACCGGCGAGGAGATTGTGCACTCCAAGAACGGGCTGCTGACCACGGTGGGCTACAAGCTCGGCGACGCGGCACCGCATTACGCGCTGGAAGGCTCGATCGCCGTCACCGGGTCGCTCGTGCAGTGGCTGCGCGACAACCTGGGGATGATCAGCAGCGCCCCGGAAGTGGAGACCCTTGCCGCCGCGGTCGAGGACAACGGCGGCGTCTACATTGTTCCGGCGTTCTCCGGCCTGTTCGCCCCGTACTGGCGCTCCGACGCCCGCGGTGCGATCGTGGGCCTGACCCGCTTCGTGAACAGGAACCACATCGCCCGCGCGGCGCTGGAAGCCACCGCCTTCCAGACCCGCGAGGTGCTCGACGCCGTCAACGCCGACTCCGGTGTGCCGCTCACGGAGCTGAAGGTCGACGGCGGCATGGTGGCCAACGACGCCCTCATGCAGTTCCAGGCCGACATCCTCGGCGTTCCGGTTATCCGGCCCAAGGTTGTCGAGACCACCGCGCTGGGCGCTGCCTACGCGGCCGGCCTCGCCGTCGGCTTCTGGAAGGACCTGGGCGAGTGCTCGGCCAACTGGTCCGAGGACAAGCGCTGGGAACCGAAGATGGAACCGGCCGAGCGGGACCGCCAGATGCGGCTTTGGAAGAAGGCCGTGACGAAGTCCATGGACTGGGTCGACGAGGACGTGAAGTAGGTCCCAGCCTCTGTCGAGGGAGGCCGCACCCGCCCCGCCCGTCCCCGGCTGCCCCCTGACACTCGCAAGCTCGTGTCGGGGCCCTCGCAGCCGGGGGCCCATCGCGGTGCCCACCGCACCCTGGCGGGGTGCGGCCTCCCTCTCCATTGCGTCCATACTTCAGCCGCTCGAGGCGACTTACGTTTAGCCGGTGGTGCGGGTGCGCTAGAGTATTCGTATGCGTGCGATCCTTCTGCTTAGCTAGCCGCCCGGTAGCCCGATATACACGGAATACCGAGCGGCAGCCCCTCCATGTCGAGGGGCTTTTGTGTGTCCGGGGCTTTCCCGGGCCGGAGGCAGGGGATCAAAGGGTCGGGGCGGAACAGACGCCCGGACAGAACAGAAGAGGCCAGCAGTGAGCGTTCAGCCGGAGACAGAGACCGGAACAGCAGCAGCAGCCGCGACGGAGGCCCCCGAAGAGGGTGCCTACAGCTTTGCGGCGATGGAAGCCAAATGGCCGCAGGTCTGGGAAGACCTGAAGGTCTTTACCCCGGTCGACGACGGTTCGAAGGAACGCCGCTACGTGCTGGACATGTTCCCGTATCCGTCCGGTGACCTCCACATGGGCCACGCCGAAGCGTTCGCCATGGGCGACGTCGTCGCGCGCTACCTGCGCCAGCAGGGGTACGACGTGCTGCATCCGATCGGCTGGGACTCCTTCGGCCTGCCGGCCGAGAACGCCGCCATCAAACGCAACGCCCACCCCAGCGAGTGGACGTATGCCAACATCGAGACCCAGGCTGCGTCGTTCAAGCGCTACGCGATCTCCGCCGACTGGTCCCGCCGCATCCAAACCTCCGACCCGGAGTACTACCGCTGGACCCAGTGGCTGTTCACCCGGTTCTACGAACGCGGCCTGGCGTACCGCAAGAATTCGCCCGTCAACTGGTGCCCCAAGGACCAGACCGTGCTTGCCAACGAGCAGGTCGTCAACGGCGCATGCGAGCGGTGCGGCACCCCGGTCACCAAGAAGTCCCTGAACCAGTGGTACTTCAAGATCACCGAGTATGCCGACCGGCTGCTCGATGACATGGACGAGCTGCGCGGCCACTGGCCGGAGCGCGTCCTGGCGATGCAGAAGAACTGGATCGGGCGTTCCGAAGGTGCCCATGTCAACTTCGTGGTCGAGGCCGACGCCGGCAAACCGGCCAAGGACGTCACCGTGTTCACGACCCGGCCCGATACGCTCTACGGCGCCACGTTCTTCGTCGTCGCGGCCGATGCCCCGCTGGCGGTCGAGCTGGTCACTGACGAGCATGCTGAGGCCCTCGACGCCTACCGCGAGAAGGTCAAGGCCCTGTCTGAGATCGAACGCCAGTCCACCGAACGCGAAAAGACGGGCGTCTTCACCGGCCGTTACGCCATTAATCCGCTGAACGGCGAGAAGCTGCCCGTCTGGGCCGCGGACTACGTCCTCGCCGACTACGGCACCGGCGCTATCATGGCCGTCCCGGCCCACGACCAGCGCGACCTCGACTTCGCCCGCGCGTTCGACCTGCCGGTCCGGGCCGTGCTGGACACGGGCGCGGAAGATCCCGCGGTCACCGGCACGGCGACCACCGGGGAAGGCACCCTGATCAACTCCGGCGCGCTGGATGGCCTGCCCAAGGCAGAAGCGATCCCGGCCGCGATCGGGATCCTGCGGGAGCAGGGCACGGGGGAGAAGTTCGTGAACTTCCGCCTGCGCGACTGGCTGCTGAGCCGCCAGCGCTTCTGGGGAACCCCTATCCCGATCATCCACTGCCCCGACTGCGGCGAGGTACCCGTTCCGGACGACCAGCTGCCCGTGCGCTTGCCGGACAACCTGCGCGGCGAAGACCTGTCCCCCAAGGGCACCTCGCCGCTGGCCGCCGCCGAGGCGTGGGTCAACGTCGAATGCCCCAGCTGCCACGGCCCGGCCAAGCGCGACACGGACACCATGGACACGTTCGTTGACTCGTCCTGGTACTTCCTGCGCTTCGTTTCCCCGCAGTACACCTCGGGACCCTTCGACCCGGCCAAGATCAACGACTGGATGCCGGTGGGCCAGTACGTGGGCGGTGTGGAGCACGCAATCCTGCACCTGCTCTACGCGCGGTTCTTCACGAAGGTCATCCACGACCTCGGCATGATCGACGCCGACGAGCCTTTCAGCGCCCTGCTCAACCAGGGCCAGGTCCTCAACGGGGGCAAGGCCATGAGCAAGTCCCTGGGCAACGGCGTGGATCTCAGCGAGCAACTGGACACGTTCGGCGTCGACGCCGTGCGGCTCACCATGATTTTCGCTTCCCCGCCGGAGGACGACGTCGACTGGGCCGACGTTTCGCCGTCGGGTTCGGCGAAGTTCCTGGCCCGTGCCTGGCGGCTGGGCCAGGACGTCGCAAGCGAGCCCGGCGTCGACTTCACCACCGGTGACCGTGCCCTGCGCACGGTCACCCACCGCACGATCGCCGACGCCGCGGCGCTGCTGGACCACAACAAATTCAACGTGGTCGTCGCCAAGCTGATGGAACTGGTCAACGCGACCCGCAAAACCATTGACGCAGCCACCGGCGCCGGCGGGGCAGACCCGGCCGTCCGCGAAGCCGTGGAGGCTGTCGCGGTCATCCTGAGCCTCTTCGCGCCGTACACGGCCGAGGACCTCTGGAACGTGCTGGGGCATCCCGCTTCCGTGGCCAATGCGGGCTGGCCCACGCACGACGAATCCCTGCTCGTGCAAGACACGGTCACAGCCGTCGTCCAGGTCCAGGGCAAGGTCCGGGACCGCCTGGAGGTTTCGCCGGACATCTCCGAGGACGAACTGCGCGAGCTGGCGCTGTCTTCCGAAAACGTCCAGCGTGCCATGGACGGCCGTGGCATCCGGACCGTGATCGTCCGGGCGCCTAAACTGGTCAACATCGTCCCGGCATAGCCCCGGCCCGGCCGCCGGCGCACCCTCACCGGCGGCCGGGCACAGCATCAGTCCACGGCAGTAATCCCCGACAGTAGTCCGGCAGCAATGCCCGTCAGCCAGTCCAGGCAGCAGGAGGTGGCACGTGCCCGACCGCGAACAGCCGGGCTGGCCGTGGCTGCGGGAGCGCCTTCTCCGGCTGCGGCACGCGACCCGGCCGGGATCCGTCGCCGATGTCGTTCCGGTCCCCGCGGTGCGGACCGCCGTCGTGACGGACTCCGCCGCAGCGCTGCCGGCCGACTGGGTGCGGGCCTTCAGCGCCGACGGCCGGCTCACCGTGGTCCCCATGCCGGTCATGGTGGGATCCGAGATCTACGGCGAAGGCGAGGACGATATCGCCGAGACGATCGCCGTTGCCCTCGCCAGCGGCACCCCCGTCAAGACCTCGCGTCCCTCGCCGGGACAGTTCGAACAGGCCTACCTGGCCGCCCAGCAGCGAGGTTTCGAGTCGATCGTCTCCGTCCATATCTCCGGGGAGCTTTCCGGCACCGCAGACTCTGCGCGCCTTGCCGCCGCCCGCGTCGGCATCCCGGTGGATGTCCTTGACTCACGGACGGTGGGGATGGCCCAGGGCATGGGCGTTCAAAGCGCTGTGGTCGCCGCCGCGGACGGCCGGGGCGCTGCAGAGGTCAAGGCCTTCGCGGAGGAACGGCTGGCCCGCACGAAAGTGTATTTCTACGTCCCGAGCCTGGATCAGCTGCGCCGGGGCGGACGGATCGGGGCGGCAGCCTCGCTGTGGGGCACGATGTTCGCCATCAAACCCATCCTTGCAGTCGACGACGGCAAGATTGTTCCGCTGGAAAAGGTCCGGTCCGCGGTGCGGGCGATTGCCCGGCTGGAGGAAATCGTCGCCGCGGACGCCTCCGGCCGCCCTGCTGGTGAAGCCCGGCTTGCAGTCCACCACTTCGGCAACGAGTCGGAGGCTGAACAGCTCGCCGCACGCCTTGCCGTGCTGGTGCCCGAGTGTCCGCCGGCGCAGATCAGCGCCCTGCCGGCCGTGCTTGCTGCCCATGCCGGGCTCGGTGTGCTGGCGGTGATCGTGGGGGAGAGCAGCACTCCGCCTAACGGCGGTGTACTGGCACCCGGGCGGCGGTCCGGGGTTGCCGACGCCGCACCGCCAGGCGGTACGGCGCAGGAGTAGCCTGAGGCTGCATCCGGTGGTGTCAGCGAGGCCCCGGGAACTGCCGGCACCGGCCCGCGAACTGCCGGCGCTGGCCCGGGAACTGCCGGCGCTGGCCCGGGCGATGACGAGGTCGCGGCCACGCGGGAAGGCTGGCTTTTACGGGGACCGCGGTAGTAAGGTCTCCCCACCGACCAAGGAGTCCCCATGGCTATGCAAGTGCACCACGTCGCCCAGCTCGACAGGGATGTCGCGGAAGAGGTCACCAAATGGCTGAAGTACCTCAAAGGCCAGGTGACCAGTGTCCAGTTCCTGACGACCACCGTGCCGGACCCCAAAGCACCCGACAAGTGGCGGGTGCAGTACGAGGCCTACATCACGTACCAGCAGTAGGGGCTACGGGCTAGGGGTACAGCGTGTACGTGGGCTGCCAGCCCGAACCGTAAACCCAGGCCGTAGTCGTCGCCTGTTGGCTGCTCCCCGCTTCGAACCACCACAGCACCTTGACGTTGCAGTGGAAGACGACCGTTACGTTGGCCAGCGCCCCTTCCTCGGGAACGGAACCAATCGATGTGGCGGCGGTCTGGGTGTTCCAGATGAAGTTCTGATCGGCTGTCATTCCCGCATTGCCGTTGACGTAGACGTGCGAAATTCCATAGACGCCGTAATCAGGACAGTAGGCCCCAGCCACCGAAAAGCCAACGGTTTGGATTGAGGCTGCCTGCGCCGGCGGAGCCAGCAGGGTTGCACCCAGGACTGCAAACAATGCGGCCGGAAGAGTCGCCTTATTCATGGCACACCAGCTCTCGACGCCTGGCGGGACTGCCAGACGAATAGTGTTGCCCCCAGCCGGCAAGGTCATTCTTCGAATTACGATGCCGACGCTACCACCGGGCTGCGGTGCAAGAAAGCGTAGGGACTACGTATGGCTTCGCGCTGACTACTTGTTTCCACATAGGACGAATCCGGGGTGTACGCGTGCCCGGGCCCTTCCTAGAGTGGGTCCTATGTCACGCCGGACGCCGGGAGCCGAATCCGCCACGGGCCTCAGGGCCGGACGGGACCGTTGGTCGGCCACCTTGGGAGGTGCACGGGACGCGCAGGGCGCCGGCGGCCAGGATGCCGGTGCGCGGGACGCGCAGGACGCCGGCGGCCAGGATGCCGGTGCGCGGGATGCCGGCGGGCAGGCAGGCCGCCCGGGAGGGCTCCTGGAGTTGCCTGCGGCTCCCGGGCCTCATGATTTGCCACGTAGTGCCCGGCTGAGAAGCCGGACCGGGTTCAGGGCGTCGGTCCTGCTCGGCGTCCTGGCGGTCCTGCTGGGCGGCTGGTTCTGGTGGCACACCGCCACAAGCAGCCCTGAGGTCCTGCCGCTCAGCGAGACCTCCCCGGCGGCTACTGGCCGGGCAGGTGCGGCCGACCCGGCCGTCACGGGAGCCACGGCCACGGGCAGGGACCAGTCTCCGGCGGACAGTTCCACGACGGTGCCGGGCAGGATCATCGTCCACGTTGCTGGCGCAGTTGCCAACCCTGGAGTGATCGAGCTGCCGGCGGGAAGCCGCCTGCATGAAGCCATCGCAGCGGCAGGCGGCAGCACCGATGCAGCGGATCCGCAGAAACTCAACCTGGCTTCTGTGCTGGAGGACGGCCAGAAGATTGTTGTGCCGACCCGCGGGGAGCCGGATCCGGCGGAGCCCGTCTCCGGTGCGACAGCCGGGTCTGCCGGACCCGGCGGCAGCCCGGGCACCCAGGGCACCCAGGGCGGAAAGATCAACCTGAACTCCGCCAGCGTCGAGGAACTCGGGACCCTCCCTCGCGTCGGTCCGGTGCTTGCCCAGCGGATCGTGGACTGGCGTAAGCAGCACGGCCGGTTCAAAACTGTGCAAGAACTCGATGCCGTCGACGGCGTCGGTCCGAAAATGCTCGAAGCCCTGCTGCCCCTCGTGAGCGTGTGAGATGCCTGCGTCCGACCGGCCTGCAGCACACCGGCCTGGAGCGCACCGGCCCGCAGCACACCAGCTTGGAACACAGAAGGAGGGAGCGGCAAGCCAACGGCCGGTCATGTTGCCGCCCGAGCTGAAACAGCGCAGCCGTTGGCACCGGTACGTGGACTCCGCAGTTGGTGTTCCGCGGTCCGGGGACCCCGCGAGCTCGGCGCCTGGCTGGCGCGCAGCCGGTACGGGGGAGGTGCCGACCGGGGCGCGGCCCCTCCGGGGGAAGACGCCCGGGGCGCGGCACTTCCCCGGGGAGACGCCGCCGGGTGGGCGGCGGGAGGCCGTCAGCTGGTTCAGGAACAACGTCCGGGCCCGGCTGTTGGGGGACCGTGCTGGCCCGCCCCGTGTGGAACCATGGCCGCGCAGAACGGACCTGCGTCTTGTTCCTCCGGCCATGCTTGTTTGGGCTGTTGCCGCGGCCGGTAGCTGGCTCGGACCGGTCGAGCTGGCAGCCGTATGTACATCGCTGATCACCGCTGCGGGTGTTGGCTTGTTCGCCGTCGTCCGGCGAAAGACCCCGCGCCACCATAACCCCGCCCCACCAGCCCCGCGGAGTTTCCTGTCCACGCTGGCCGTCGCGATGCTCCTGTCCGCCGCAACGGGTGCCCACGCGGCCGTCGCGGCCTCCCAGCGACACGATGGTCCCATCGCCGAGGCCGCTGCTGCCCACGCGGCTGTCGTCGTTGAAGTGGAGATCGCGGGGGCCCCGGCGCGGCTCAGGATTCCCGGCGCCTCGGGGCTGGCGGACCGCTTCGCAATTCCCACGACGCTTCGCGTGATGTACGCGGATGGGCTCCGGGTCGCTGCCGACGCCAAGCTGCTGGTCGTGGGCGGCCCAGAGTGGGAGAGCGCCGTCCCGGGCGAGCGCGTCCGGTCAACCGGGAAGCTCGGGCCGTCCGGTCCCGGCCAGGACGAGGCAGGGATTCTGTCTGCCTCGTCGGTCCCAGTCCTGCTCCGGGCCCCGGATGCCTGGCAGCAAGGTCCCGCGCGGCTGCGCAGGAACTTCACCGCAGCCTCCGAAAAACTCGGCGGAGACGCCCAGGGCCTCCTCCCCGGGATGGTGACGGGAAACACCAGCGTGCTGGACCCGCAGCTGGACGCCGCGATGAAGACAGTCGGGATGACGCACCTGACGGCGGTCAGCGGGGCAAATTGCAGCCTGGTCCTCGGAACTTTGCTGCTGATCGCCCGGACTTTGCGGCTTCCGCGGCCGGCAGCCGCAGTCCTGTGCGCCACGGGGCTCGGGCTGTTCGTCCTGATGGTCGGTCCGGACCCCAGCGTGTTAAGGGCTGCCCTCATGGGGGCCATCGGCCTTGCCTCGGTGGCCTTCGGCCGTGCCGGCCGCGGCCTCAGCTTCCTCTGCGTTGCCGTGATCGTCCTGCTGTTGGCCGACCCGGTGCTGGGTACGAGCTTCGGATTCCTCCTGTCCGTGCTCGCCACCCTGGGCATTGTGGTCACGGGACGGCGCCTCATCGACTGGTGTCCACCGGTAGTGCCGCGCTGGGCGGCTGCGGGACTGGCCGTTCCCCTGTCCGCGCAGATCTTCTGCGGTCCGGTGATCGTGCTGTTGCAGCCCCAGTTTGCCGCTTACGCCCTGCCTGCCAATGTGGCCGCGGCAGCACTGGTCGTCCCCGTCACGCTGCTCGGGACCGCCGCCGTGCCGCTTGTGTCCTTGGTTCCGGCGGCCGCCGACCCCCTGATCGCACTCGCAGGGCTCTTCGCCTCAGCGGTGGCAGGGATAGCACGCTTCTTCGCGTCCCTCCCCGGAGCGGCCCTGCCTTGGCCGGAAGGCGCCTTTGGCTTGTCCACCATGGCGCTGTTCTCCGCCGTCGCACTGGGGGCGACCTGGCTGGTCCTGCACCCCGCCGCGGGCGTGCGGCTCGCCCTCTCGGCACACTCCTGGACGGTCGCCCTCCTCGACCGGAAGCCCTCGCTGGCAGCCGTGCACGCCGTAGGGCGGTCCGGCCGCCGTGGCTTGGTGGACCGGTCTGGGCGTGGCAGGCTTAGAGTCTGCAAACCAACGTCCCGGAGGAATCACGAGTGGCTGCTGCCCAGACCCAACGCCCCAGGATTTCGGCGTCGAAAACCGCCACCTGGCGTGATGTGACACCGGCCGCGGTGGTCCTGGTGGGCGGGCCGGAAGACTACCTGGGCAGCCGTGCCATGGACCGCATCCGTTCGCAGGTCCGTGCGGCCGCGCCCGACGTCGAAGTCACCAGGCTCAACGCCGGAAGCTATGCGGCGGGCTCGCTGGCCATGAACGTCAGCCCGTCCCTCTTCGGCGAGCAGAAGCTCATCGAGGTCGAAGGGGTGGAGGCGATGAACGACGCCTTCCTCGCCGACGCCCTGAAGTATGTGGCGCAACCCGAGCCTGACGCCGTCCTGGTCCTGCGCCACGGCGGGGGAGTCCGCGGCAAGAAACTGCTGGACGCCATCAAGGCCGGCGGCTGGCCGGTGGTCGACTGCCAGCCCCTCAAAAAAGACGCGGACAAAATCGCGTTCGTGACCACCGAGTTCAAGGCAGCATCCCGCCGGATCGAGCCTGATGCCGTACACGCCCTCGTCAACGCCGTCGGCGCCCACCTGGCCGAGCTCGCGGCTGCCTGCAGCCAGCTGATCGCCGACGCCACCACCGCTGTTGATGCCGCCATGGTGGACAGGTACTACGGCGGCAGGGTGGAAGCCACGGCCTTCAAAGTCGCTGACGCCGCAATGGCCGGCAACGCACCGCTGGCACTCTCCACGCTCCGTCACGCCCTTGCCACGGGTGCGGACCCGGTTCCGATCGTGGCGGCCCTGGCATCGAAGCTGCGGTCACTGGCCAAGGTCGCGGGCGCGCATGGGTCTTCTTCGCAGATTGCGAAGCAGTTGGGCATGCAGCCCTGGCTTGTGGAGCAGGCGCAGCGCGAAGTCCGGCGCTGGACCCCCGAGGGGCTCGTCCGCTCCATCCAGGTCACCGCCGAGGCTGATGCGCAGGTCAAGGGTCTCTCCAGGGATCCCGTCTACGCAGTGGAACACGCCGTAACCGTGATTGCGGGTTCGGTACGTCGTTCCTGACATCCGCGTCGTTGCCCGGATTCCGGGCCTAATAGCTTAAAGAGATGTGGCCGGCACCCAGGGGTGCCGGCCACAATCATCAGTTCAGTTGAACTGGAAACCTTACAGCGCGTTGACCTTCTTGGAGATGGCCGACTTGCGGTTTGCGGCGTTGTTCTTGTGGAGAACGCCCTTGCTGACAGCCTTGTCCAGCTTGCGGCTGGCAGAAAGCAGTGCAGTAGCAGCAGCATCCTTGTCGGTGGACTCAACGGCGGTGTTGACGGCGCGGATGGCCGTCTTCAGCTCGGACTTGACTGCGTTGTTGCGCAGGCGGGCCTTCTCGTTGGTGAGGATGCGCTTCTTCTGGGACTTGATATTAGCCACGTGTGAACTCTCTTTTTCAATGCGGAAAATGGTCTAGAGGGCTTTCAGATTGGCCATTGACTGAGCGGCGTGGGGATACCTATGGCGACCAACCATATGTGGCCGTCGACCTGCACGGACACACAGCTGTAAATCATAGCAGAAACCCCGTTGCCCTGACGATCGCGGCGTCCCGCCCGGCGGCGGTCCATCAGGCCACGCCCGGACTCCAGTCCCGGATCCGCGCCGGACGCCCCGCCGGGCTCGCGGGCCAGGACCGGCATGGCCCGCGGGTCAGGACCAGCCGTGCCGCGCCCGGAGTGCGGAGGCGATGGGGGCGAAGCGGCCGGCATCGAGGACGGCCCCTTCGCGCCGGATGTCCTTCGGGTTGATCCGCAGGACACGGTCGAGCTTCGCTTCGCTGGGGCGCCGCTCGCGGTCCCAGGGTCCCGTTCCGATGTCCACGTACTCGTCCGCGCGGCGGGAATCGCCGTCGTGGTCCTTGCTGGTCAACATGAGGCCCAGCAGGTACCGGCCGCTGGTTCCGACCAGCAGCACCGGCCGGTCCTTGCCCTGGGAATGGTCCTCTTCATAGGGAACCCAGGTCCAGATCACCTCGCCCGGTTCGGGGAGCCCGTTCGGAGACGGCGAATAGCGGACGGCCGCCGTTCCCTGGAAGTCGCCGGGGTACTTTGCGGTTAGTCCGGTGCTCGGGGTGCCGCCGGAGCCGCGGGCAGCGCCGGTCCGGGCTCCGGGCCTCGCAGGCCGTTGCCCGGGACGGGTCTTTCCGTCCGGCTTCCCTTGGGTAGGCGGCGCGGAGCTGCCGAGCCTATCCAGGAGGCGCAGCGCGCCACGGACAGCATTGCCGATCGAGCGGAGATTCAGAGCCATGGGGAAACCCTACCGGCACTACCGGCCTCCAACCTTTCGCGCCGCCACGGCAAATCCAGCCGCGGTGCCGGCAGCCAGGGGCGATGGGGCGATCGGGAAATGCACTTCCGGGGGCCCGGACGTGGGAGACTAGGAGTTCAGATATGCGGCATGTTGCAGGCCGGCGGATCGCCGCCCGCGCAGAGCCGTGGAAATGCCAACAGTAAGGACCCTGCGTGTCTCCCATGGCCCGCACCGCCCCGGTGCCCGCCGCAACAGATCCGGCCATCATCCGGAACTTCTGCATCATTGCGCACATTGACCACGGCAAGTCCACGCTGGCGGACCGGATGCTCCAATTCACCGGCGTCGTCCAGTCCCGTGACATGAAGGCCCAGTACCTGGACCGCATGGACATTGAGCGCGAACGCGGCATCACCATTAAATCCCAGGCCGTCCGCATGCCATGGGAGCTCGACGGCACCAGTTACGCGCTGAACATGATCGACACACCCGGGCACGTCGACTTCACCTATGAGGTCTCCCGCTCACTCGCGGCCTGCGAAGGTGCGATCCTGCTGGTTGACGCGGCCCAGGGCATCGAGGCCCAGACCCTCGCCAACCTGTACCTGGCGATGGAAAACAACCTCACGATCATCCCGGTCCTGAACAAAATCGACCTCCCGGCAGCCCAGCCCGAGAAGTACGCGGCGGAGCTCGCCAACCTGATCGGCGGCGACCCCGACGACGTGCTCCGTGTCTCCGGCAAGACGGGCATGGGCGTCGAAGTCCTGCTCGACAAGATCGTCCGCGACCTGCCGGCCCCCGTGGGCGACCCGGACGCTCCGGCCCGGGCCATGATCTTTGACTCGGTCTACGACACGTACCGCGGTGTGATCACCTACGTCCGCGTAGTCGACGGAATGCTGCACCCCCGCGAACGCATCCAGATGATGTCCACCCGCGCCACGCACGAGCTCCTCGAGATCGGTGTCAGCTCCCCGGAGCCCACCCCCTCCAAGGGCCTCGGCGTCGGCGAAGTCGGCTACCTCATCACCGGTGTGAAGGACGTCCGCCTGTCCAAGGTGGGCGACACCATCACCAATCTTGCCAAGCCGGCCACCGAGTCCCTTCCCGGCTATGCCGACGCCAAGCCGATGGTCTTCTCCGGCCTGTACCCGCTGGACGGCACCGACTACCCGGTGCTCCGGGATGCGCTGGAGAAGCTGATGCTCAACGATGCCGCGCTGGTGTATGAGCCCGAGACGTCCGCCGCGCTGGGATTCGGCTTCCGGGTCGGATTCCTAGGCCTGCTGCACCTGGAAATCACCCGCGAGCGGCTCGAGCGCGAGTACAACCTGGACCTGATTTCCACCGCCCCCAACGTGGAATACGAGGTGACGCTGGAGGACAAGAAGGTTGTCCACGTCACGAACCCCAGCGAATACCCGACCGGCAAGATCGCTGAAGTGCGAGAGCCGATGGTGGCCGCCACCATCCTTGCGCCGAACGAGTTTGTCGGCGCCATCATGGAGCTGTGCCAGAGCCGGCGCGGCGTCATGGGCGGCATGGACTACCTCTCCGAGGACCGGGTGGAAATCCGGTACCGCCTGCCGCTGGCGGAAATCGTCTTCGATTTCTTCGACATCCTCAAGTCCAAGACCCGCGGCTACGGGTCACTGGACTGGAAGGCCGACGGCGAGCAGGTCGCCGACCTCGTCAAGGTGGACATCATGCTCCAGGGCGAGCAGGTCGACGCCTTCTCAGCCATCACGCACCGCGACAAGGCCTACGCCTACGGCGTGATGATGACCGGCAAGCTGCGCGAACTGATCCCCAGGCAGCAGTTCGAGGTGCCCATCCAGGCCGCCATCGGCTCCAGGATTATCGCCCGTGAAAGCATCCGCGCCATCCGCAAGGACGTCCTCGCCAAGTGCTACGGCGGTGACATCACCCGAAAGCGCAAACTGCTGGAAAAGCAGAAGGAAGGCAAGAAGCGCATGAAGATGGTGGGCCGCGTCGAGGTGCCGCAGGAAGCCTTCATCGCCGCCCTCACCACGGACGAGTCCAAGGACAAGGCCAAGAAGTAGCGGTGCCAGCAATGATTGTTGCCACAACACCGGCGGGCCGGGCCCGTGCCTAGCGTTCTTCCCCTGGGAGACCCGGCGCCGCCGGACGGGCTGCTGCCAGCGCAGGCGCGCGAGGGCGCCGGTCAACGTGCCTTCGGGCTGTACGTGCACATCCCGTTCTGCGCGGTCCGCTGCGGGTACTGCGACTTCAACACCTACACCGCCACCGAGCTGGGCGGCGGGGCCTCCCAGGACGCCTACGCCGCCACAGCGATCGCGGAAGTTGCTTTCGCTGCCCGGGTCCTGAAGGAAACTGGCCTGCCCGAACGGCCGCTCAGCACAGTCTTTTTCGGCGGTGGCACGCCCACGCTGCTCCCAGCCGAGGACCTCGCCGGCATCCTCACCGCCGCCATCGCGGCGTGGGGACTGCAGCCCGGCGCCGAGGTGACTACGGAGGCCAACCCGGATTCCGTCACCCCCGAGTCCCTGCAGCTGCTGGCTGACGCCGGATTCACCCGGGTGTCCTTCGGCATGCAATCGGCCGTTCCGCATGTCCTGAAGGTCCTGGACCGCACCCACACCCCCAGCCGGGTGCCCCAGGTGGTCCAATGGGCGCGGGACGCAGGGCTCGCAGTCAGCCTCGACCTGATCTACGGGACCCCGGGGGAGTCACTGGCCGACTGGCGCTGCTCGCTCGAGACCGCCCTGTCCTACAACCCGGACCACATCAGCGCCTACGCCCTGATTGTCGAGGACGGCACCAAACTGGCCGCGCAGATCCGCCGCGGCGAAGTCCCGGGAATCGACGACGACGACCACGCCGCCAAGTACGAGCTCGCCGACGAACTGATCACCGCGGCCGGGCTCGCCTGGTACGAGGTCAGCAACTGGTCGCGGACGCCCGGGCAGGCCTGCCGGCATAACCTCGCCTACTGGCGGGGGGACGACTGGTGGGGCATCGGGCCGGGTGCGCACTCCCACGTCGGCGGCGTGCGCTGGTGGAACGTCAAGCACCCCACCGCCTACGCCAACCGGCTCGGCGCCGGCGTCTCGCCCGCCGCGGGACGCGAAACGCTCGACAGCGAAACGCGCAACGTGGAACGGGTCATGCTTGAGGCCCGGCTGAACACGGGACTGGACATCCCGAGCCTCGGCGGCCTGGGCGACACCGGCAGGCACGCCGTGGCGGGGCTGATCGCCGACGGACTCGTGGACCCCGCCGCGGCTTTCAAGGGCCGGCTGGTCCTCACGCTCAAGGGCCGGCTGCTGGCCGACGCCGTGGTCCGCAGGATCCTGCCGGACTAAGGCGCAAAGAACCGGCCGTTGCCCCCGTGGGGGCAACGGCCGGCTCTTGCCTTGGGAGCGGCGCCGTGGAGTCCGCCCCTACTTGATCCAGCGCAGGTTGAACTCGTAGCGGTGCGGCTGCCCGCGGTTGACGTGGATGCCCGCGGCCACCGAGAAACAGGTGACGGCGATCCAGATCACCGTGGCGAGGACCGCGAACAGGTTGCCGACCACGGGGATGAAGACGAGGAGATTGGCGAGCACTGCCGCGATCGTCGGGGGCAACGTGAAATTGAGGGCTTCCTTGGACTCCTGCGCCGTGAAAGGCCCGCGGTCCTTGAAGATCAGGTAGATCAAGAGCGAGGGAACACAGCCCAGGATGCCGCCGAAGTGTGCCAACGTGGCCCACTGCCGGTCCTCGCTGGCCGTCAGCGGCAGCGCATTTGCGGGAACGCCATGGTACGGGGGCTGGCCATGGCTGGCCTGGTTGCCCGTGCGTTCGCGTTCGTTCTCTGCCACGGTAAGTCCTTCGGATTGCGGTGATGCGTTGCTGCCTGGAAGCGCCGGTGCCGCGCAGGATGTACGGCTCCGTTTCAAGAATACTTGCTCTGGCCCCTAAATGATGTTCGGTGCCGCGTCGTGGATCCCTACGGCACGGTGAGGAAGTCGATGACCTCTTCGACCCGGCCGAGCAGGGACGGCTCCAGGTCGGCGTAGCTGCGCACGGCGCCCAGGAGTTTCTGCCAGCCGAGCCCGATGTCCTCCTTTGTGGTGTGCGGCCAGCCGAACGCCGTCAGGATGCCGGTCTTCCAGTCCATCCCGCGGGGAATAACCGGCCACTCCCCGATGCCCAGGATCGCGGGCCGAATAGCCTGCCAGACGTCCACGTAGGGGTGGCCCACGATCAGCACATTGCCCGCCGCGCCGGGGGAGGCCATGACGGCGTCGGCAATCCTGGATTCCTTCGAATTCGGGACGAGGTGGTCCACCAGGACGCCAAGCCGGCGCCCCGGGCCGGGCCGGAACGCTGCAACCGCTGCAGTGAGGTCATCAATGCCGTGCAGTGGCTCGACCACGATGCCCTCGACCCGGAGATCGTCGCCCCAGACCTTCTCTACGAGTTCGGCGTCGTGCTTGCCTTCCACCCAGATCCGGCTGGCCTTGGCCACCTGCGCACGCTGGCCCTCCACACGGACCGAGCCCGACGCCGTGCGGCCTGCTCCGGCGCCCGGTGCCGCACCCCGTGGAGCCGGCGGCATGAGCCGCACGGGCTGGCCCTCCAGCAGGAAGCCGAAGCCCAGGCGGAAGGACCGCGACTTGCCCCGCCGATCCTCGAGCGCCACAACATGCATGCCGCCGGACTTTTCGACCCGGGTGACGGCCCCGACCCACCCGGACTGCACATCCTCGAGCACCATGCCGCGTTCCACAGGGACCTCCGGCAGCTGGGTCTTGGCGGGGGCGGACATGTCCTGGGGTCCCCAGTTCTGGTACGACATCTCTTACACACAGCTTTGCACTCGGAATGTACGGCGGTCAGTGAAACCATCCGGGGACGCGCGGCGTACGCCGCGCGACGGGATGCGCTGCCAGCGCCGCTGCGTCCCCCGTGCCCGGAGCGCTGTGCCCGGAAACACGGATCCGGGAGCAACGCCTGGAGCGAATCCAATGCTAACAACGCGGCGAGTCATATTAGACTGGTTAGCACTTAGGCATGTCGAGTGCTAACCGTAGGCCGCCCGCCAGGTGCGGCGCGGGGCAGGCGCCGCACGCCAGACCGGATGCTGGACCGACGATTGGAGGCGGAGCGTGAGCGAACCACGCAAACTCGAAGTGCTGCGCGCAATCGTGGAGGACTACGTCCATTCCCGTGAACCCGTTGGCTCCAAGGCGCTGGTTGAACGGCACCACCTTGGCGTGTCCAGCGCCACGATCCGCAACGACATGGCGGCGCTGGAAGATGAGGGCCTCATCACAGCACCGCACACGAGTTCAGGGAGAATCCCTACGGACAAGGGCTACCGGCTCTTTGTCGACCAGATTTCGGCCGTCAAGCCCCTCTCCCATGCGGAACGCCGCGCCATCCAGGCGCTGCTCGAGGGCTCGGATGACCTCGACGACGTCCTTGACCGGACTGTGCGGCTCCTGTCGCAGCTGACCAACCAGGTCGCCGTCGTGCAGTACCCGCTGCTCAGCCGCGCCAAGGTCCGGCACGTCGAATTCGTGCTGCTGGCCCCCAGGAAGGTGCTGGCGGTTTTGATCGCGGACACCGGGAAGGTCGAGCAGCGGGTCATCGACGTCGGCCAGGACCTCCCCGACGAGGCGCTCTCGGAGCTGCGTACCCGCTTCCTGGGCATCCTGTCGGGGCTGCCGCTGAACCTGCTGCCCCAGTCCCTGCAGGCCGTCGTCGCCAGCTGCCCGCCAGTCCGGCGCGGCGCCGCCCAGGCCCTGGCCCGAGGCCTGGAGGCCCTCGCCACGAGCAGCCGCGAAGAGCGCATGGTCATGGCCGGCACCGCCAACCTTGCCCGCTCCAACGTGGATTTCCCGCTGAGTATCGGCCCGGTCCTGGAAGCACTCGAGGAGCAGGTGGTGATGCTCCGGCTGCTCAGCGAAATGGCCGAGGATCCGCGCGGCGTCACCGTGAGCATCGGACGGGAGAACCCCTACGACGGCCTTGCCGAGGCTTCCGTGGTGGCCACCGGGTATGGCCCGGACGCCACAGCCAAGGTCGGCGTGCTGGGGCCCACCCGGATGGATTATCCGACCACCATGGCCGCGGTCCGCGCGGTGGCCCGCTACCTTTCGAGGATCCTCGGGCCCTGACCGGCCATTTGACCGACAGCCGGCCCCCGGGCTTCGGCACCAGACTTCTTGCCCCACAGGCAGTACTACAAGGAAGAGATACGAACTTTGAGCAGCCATTACGACGTTCTTGGAGTCTCCCGCGAAGCAACGGGTGAAGAGATTAAGAAGGCTTACCGCAAACTGGCGCGAACCCTGCACCCGGATGTGAACCCGGGGGAGGACGCCTCGGACCGGTTCAAGGCCGTCACCCACGCCTACGAGGTCCTCTCCGATCCGCAGAAACGCCGCGTCTACGACACCACCGGCAATGAGAACGGCACCGACAACGGCTTCGGCGGCGGCAGCTACGCCGGCCAGGGGTTCGCCTTCCAGGACATCTTCGACACGTTCTTCGGCGGCGGAGGCGGCCAGGGCGGCCCGGCGTCCAGGGTCCGCCGCGGCCAGGACGCGCTCATCAGCGTCCGGATCGACCTCCGTGACGCCGTGTTCGGCGTCAACAGGAAGCTTGAGGTTGACACTGCCGTCACGTGCCCGACCTGTGAAGGCTCCTGCTGCCGCGCAGGCAGCCACCCGGAACGCTGCGACATCTGCGGCGGCTCCGGACAGGTCCAGCGCGCCGTCCGGTCCATCCTCGGCCAGGTCATGACGTCGGCCCCCTGCGGTTCCTGCGAGGGCTTCGGGACCGTCATCAAGGACCCCTGCAACGAGTGCAACGGCCAGGGCCGGATCCGCAGCCGCCGTTCCCTGACCGTCAAAGTTCCCGCCGGTGTAGCCACGGGCACCCGCATCCAGTTGTCCGGACAGGGCGAGGCGGGCCCTGCCGGCGGCCCCGCCGGCGACCTTTACGTCGAAATCCGCGTCAACAGTGACGCCACCTACGTCCGCGACGGCGACGACCTGCACGCCAGCCTCAACATCCCGATGACTGCCGCCGCCCTGGGCACGGAGCTGAGCCTGGACACCTTCGACGGGCCGCAGGAGATCGACGTCAAGGCCGGGACCCAGTCAGGGGAGGTCATCACCCTCCGCGGGCTCGGCGTGACGCACCTGCGCGGCTACGGCCGCGGGGACCTCAAGGTCCACCTGCAGGTGGATACCCCCGGCAAGCTCGACGCCGCCCAGGAAGACCTGCTGCGGCAGCTCGCCAAGCTGCGCGGCGAACAGTTCACCGACGGAAAGCTGGCCGCGAGCGGCGGTGTGTTCGCGAAGCTGCGGGACAGGCTCGGTAACCTGTAGCGGTGAGTAACCCGGTCTTCTTCACCCCCGCAGGATCCCTGGACCAGCAGGTCCCCGGGTCGACCTTTGTCCTCGAGGGCTCCGAGGCGCGCCACGCCGTCACGGTGAAGCGGCTTTCTTCCGGGGAGTCCGTGGACATTGCCGACGGCGCCGGCAAGAGGCTCACGGGCACCGTGACAGCCGTGGCGCCCGGAGCGCTGACCGTGGAGTGCTCTGGCATCTCCGCCGAGCCCCGGCCTGCGATCAGCCTTGTCCTCGTCCAGGCCCTCGCCAAGGGAGACCGCGACGAGCTCGGGGCCGAGACCGCCACAGAATTGGGCATCGACGCTGTCATCCCCTGGCAGGCGGAGCGTTCCATCGTCCGGTGGAAGGCCGAACGTGCCGCCAAGGCGCATGCCAAATGGCAGTCGGTGGTCACGGCGGCGGCGAAGCAGGCACGGCGTGCCTGGATTCCCGAGGTGCGTGCCGCCGTCGACGGCGCCGGCCTGCAGTCGGCCGTTGCCGCCGCCGACCTCGCGGTCATCCTGCACGAGGACGCTGTGCGGCCCCTCCGGGAGGTACTGCAGGCGTGGGCGGACACCCAGGAGCCCGACGGCGGGTCCGCCCGGCAGGGCCGCGAAGTGCTCCTGATCGTCGGCCCGGAAGGCGGCATCAGCCCGCGGGAAGTCACGCGGCTCTGCGACGCCGGGGCGGTCACCGCCCTGCTGGGGCACCACGTGCTGCGCTCATCCACCGCCGGCCCGGCCGCGACCGTGCTGGCAAGCGACGTCCTCGGCCGCTGGTAGGCGGCCGGCAGCCGTCACTGGCTGGCCAGCCCGCCGGAACCACCTCAAAGGCCTGCTTGCCGGACGTGTTCGACGGGCTTATTTGACGGTGAAACCGCGGGTGTCGACGTTCAAGTCCTGGACGGTGCCGGCCGGGTCCAGCTGGGACACCCGGACCTCGTAGTTGCCCGGTGCGAGGTTTACGGACAGGTTGAACACACCGGACTGGGCTGCGTCGGCGGAGGCGGTCGTACTGCCGTTGAGGTAAGCGGACTTGGCGTTGCTGCCGTCCACGCGCAGGATCTCCCAGTGCAGCTTCCCGCCCGGGGCAGTGCTCCGCCCGTTGATCTTGACGGTCCCTTCGCCGATTGATGTCCCTTCCTGCGGATCGATGATCCACACGGGAGCGACCATTCCGGCGCTGCGGGAGGTTGGCGAACCGAGCCGGACATGGTTGAACGCCACATAGTCGGTGTGCCCGTCGACGAGGACCACCACCTGGATCTGTTGTCCGGAATCAATCAGCCCCGCGCTGGCGGCCGCCGCCGTCGCGGTGTAGACGAGTTGCTGGATTGCGAGCTCGGCCATTGCCGCATCCACGTTGCTGTTGAACGCATCCGCCGACACGTCCACCGTGATGACGTTCTTTCCGGAGATGGACGTGGCCAGCTTCTTCGGGTTCTGCCAAGGCGTGAAATAGTCCGGGTCGAGGGGTTTCTGGGACATCATCACCCGGAGGGCGCGCGTCACCGGGTTGTCCTGTTCCGGAACGTCACGGAACTCCCGGTACAGGAACACATTCTCATTGCTCCGGCCGATCCAGTAGACCGGGGCCTTGTTGGAGGTCTGGGTGGTTTCGAGCGGAGCGCTGGTGCTCGGGGCCCCGGAGGAGGCGGGGCCCGGGACGACCTGGGACGGGCTGCTGGAGTTTGTGATCCCGGACTGCGGCGTTGCCACACAGCCGGACAGCACCATGGCCGCGGGCAGCAGCAGGAGCAGCACGCCCGGGCGGATGCGCCCGACTGCCGCTGACTGTCCAACTGCACGCTGCCTGATTGCCACTGTCCTTTCGTCGATGCTTCCCCCGGCCAACTGCCCGTTCCCTGCCAGGTCCCAGGGCCCGTTCCCTGCCAGGTCCCAGGGTCCGTTCCCTGCCAGGTCCCGGGGCCCGTTCCTGCCGCCCGCACCCGGGCCGTGGCCGATTTCCAGCATGGCACACCGGTCCGGCGCAGCACCGTGCTTTGCCAGCGGGGGCCGGAACTGCAACGGGAACGATATGAGGCCGATACAAAGTTGATACCTAAATTGGCGAAAAGCGGGCCGGAGACCGTCCGTTCGGCGGCCCCCGGCGTGCGGCGTGCCGTGCTGGCGTAAGATGGAAGGACCTGCTGAACCCGACCCCAAAGGCGAGCACCGCCGTCGGACCGGTTCGGGGGGACAGACCATTTCCGTACTGGAGGGGACCAGAGGCCCGCGGGCCAACACCATGACTGAAGCAGCGAACAGCAAGGCCCGGATGAGCGCCGGAGGGCGCACCGCGGGTGAATTCCCACACTCCCTGCCGGGGCTGCGGACGGAGGTGGTCCTGTTCGACGATTCGGATCAGATGGTCCAGTCGCTGGGCAGCCACGACGAAGCTTTACGGTTCATCGAAAACCAGTTCCCGGCCGTTGACTTCCACGTCCGCGGGAACGAACTCTCGATCAGCGGGCCCTCCGCCGACGTGCCGCGGATCATGCGCCTGCTCAACGAGGTGCGCGGCCTCGTCGCCAGGGGCACCGTCATCACCCCGGCGGTGCTGCAGCAGCTCGTCTCGCTGCTCCGCAGCCAGTCACTGCAGAACCCCGTTGACGTGCTGACCACCAACATCCTCTCCACCCGCGGGAAGACCATCCGTGCCAAGACCCTGAACCAGAAGAACTATGTGGACGCCATTGATGCGAACACGGTGATTTTCGGGATCGGCCCGGCGGGCACCGGCAAGACGTACCTGGCGATGGCGAAGGCCGTCCAGGCCCTGCAGCAGAAGGAAGTCAGCCGCATCATCCTGACCCGGCCTGCCGTGGAAGCGGGGGAGCGGCTGGGCTTCCTGCCCGGTACCCTGAGCGACAAGATCGACCCTTACCTGCGGCCCCTGTACGATGCCCTGCACGACATGATGGACCCCGAATCCATCCCCCGCCTGATGGCGGCCGGAACCATCGAGGTCGCGCCGCTGGCCTACATGCGCGGGCGCACGCTCAATGACGCCTTCATCATTCTTGACGAGGCGCAAAACACCACCCCGGAACAGATGAAGATGTTCCTTACCCGTCTGGGCTTCGGCTCCAAGATGGTGGTCACCGGCGACATCACCCAGGTGGATCTGCCGTTCGGCACCCGATCGGGGCTGCGGATTGTCGAAGAGATCCTGCAGGGCATCGAGGACGTCAACTTCTCAGTTCTGGACGCGTCCGACGTCGTCCGGCATCGCCTCGTGGGCGACATCGTCAATGCCTACAGCATCTGGGACGAGATCCAGCGGAGCCGGGTCAAGCACTCCGTTGCCCGGGAAACGCGGGGAGAGCGCGCATGAGCATCGAGGTAAACAACGAATCCGGCGTCACCGTCGACGAGGCCGAGCTGGTGTCGCTCTCGCGGTTCATCTTCGAACGCCTCTTTATCCACCCCCAGGCCGAACTCTCCATTTTGCTCGTGGACGAACCGGCCATGGAGAAGCTGCATATCGAACTGATGGACGAGCCCGGATCCACGGATGTGCTCTCAGTCCCGATGGACGAGCTCACCCCGGGCACTCCTGACAAGCCAACCCCGCAGGGCATGCTTGGCGACATCGCCATCTGCCCCCAGGTGGCAGAGGTCCAGGCCCGGGACGCCGGCCATTCCACCCAGGACGAGATGCTGCTGCTCACCACCCACGGCATCCTGCACCTGCTTGGCTATGACCACGCCGAGCCGGAGGATAAGGAAGAAATGTTCGGGCTGCAGCGTGAGCTGCTTTCGGCCTTCACCGGCAAAGAGGCCCCCTCAGAGACGATTCAGTGACCCCACTGATCCTTGCCGGCATGGCGCTGGTGTTCCTGAGCTTTGCCGCCGTGCTGACCGCGGCCGAGTCCGCCTTCAATTTTCTTCCCCGGCACGACGCCGAACAGGCGGTCATGCACAGCCGGGGGACCGCGCTCAAACGCATCCTGGCCCAGCCCGTGGCTCACATGCGGGCCCTCAGGTTCTGGCGAATCTGGTTCGAAATGGCCTCCGCCGTCGCCGTGACGGTACTGCTGCACAGCGTCCTCGACAATGTCTGGCTCGCCGGGCTGGCCGCTACCGGCATCATGGCGCTGATCGGATTCGTGATTGTCGGCGTCTCGCCGAGGCAGCTGGGCCGCGTCCACGCCACCGGCCTGGTCCGGTTCAGCGCACCCCTGGTCCGCTCGCTGTACGCGGTGCTGGGACCGATTCCGGGGTGGCTGGTCACCCTGGGCAGCGCTGTCGCGCCCGGTGCGCCGGCTGACAACGAGGCGTTCTTCAGTGAAGAGGAATTCCGCGAACTCGTGGACCGTGCGTCCGAGTCAGACGTAATTGAGGATAACGAAGCCGAAATGATCCAGTCGGTCTTCGACTTCGGGGACACCCTGGTGCGCTCCGTGATGGTGCCGCGCACCGACATCCTCTGCATCGACTCCGGATCCAGCCTGCGGCGCGCGATGTCGCTGTTCCTTCGCTCCGGGTACTCGCGGATCCCGGTGATCGGCGAGAACACGGACCAGATCCTCGGCATCGTGTACCTCAAGGACGTCGCCGCCGTGATCCACAATCTCCGCCCCGGCGAGGAACCGCCCCTCGTGGATGAGCTCGCCCGCGAAGTCCGCTACGTGCCGGACTCCAAACCGGTCAGCGAGCTCTTGCGCGAGCTTCAGAAGGAATCGACGCACGTCGCGATTGTCATCGATGAATATGGCGGAACGGCCGGACTGGTCACGCTCGAGGACCTGATCGAGGAAATCGTCGGCGAGATCGTGGACGAATATGACACCGAGAGCGCCGAGGCCGTCGAGCTCGGTGACGGCAGCTACCGCGTCAGCGCCCGCATGAGCATCGATGACCTCGGCGAGCTTTTTGACATGGAGCTCGACGACGACGAAGTGGACACCGTGGGCGGCTTGCTCGCCAAGGCGCTCGGGCGGGTTCCGATCGTCGGCAGCACCGTCCAGGTCCACGGACTGACGCTCCGCGCCGACCGGCTGGAAGGCCGGCGGAACCGCGTCAGCCACATCATTGCCGCCGCCGTTGCCAAGACCGCCGTTCCGAATGAAACTGACCTTGAAGACCTTATCGACGAGGCCGCACCAATCCAACAGGGAGCCCCACGTGAGCAAGCAGAATAAGACCGACGGCGAAGCAGCCTACGGCGGCTACCGCGCCGGATTCTCAGTACTGGTAGGGCGACCGAACGCCGGCAAGTCCACCCTCACCAACGCCCTGGTGGGCAAGAAGGTCGCGATCACCTCCGCCAAGCCGCAGACGACGCGCCACACCATCCGCGGCATCGTCCACCGGGACGACGCCCAGCTGATCCTCGTGGACACCCCCGGGCTGCACCGCCCGCGCACCCTCCTCGGCAAGCGGCTCAATGAGCTCGTTGCCGACACCCTCGCCGAAGTCGACGCGATCGGCTTCTGCCTGCCGGCCAACGAGAAGATCGGCCCCGGAGACAAGTTCATAGCGGCCCAGCTCGCGGCCGTCGGAAACAAGCCGATCATCGCCATCGTGACGAAGGCGGACCTCGTAGACCGCCAGGCCCTCACCGAGCAGCTGCTCGCCGTCGCGGAGCTCGGCCGCAGCGTCCTGGGCGAAGAGGGCTGGAAAGACATCGTTCCGGTCTCCGCCACGGACGGCTTCCAGGTGGGCACCGTGGCGGACGTGCTGATCAGCCACATGCCGCCGTCGCCCCCGCTGTACCCGGACGGCCACCTGACCGATGAGCCGGAAGCCGTGATGGTCGCCGAACTCATCCGGGAGGCCGCCCTGGAAGGCGTCCGCGACGAGCTGCCCCACTCCCTGGCCGTGGTGGTTGACGAGATCGTGCCGCGGGAGGGCAGGCCCGAGGACAGTCCGTTCCTGGACGTCCGGGTCAACCTGTACGTCGAACGGCCCTCACAGAAAGCCATCATCATCGGCAAGGGCGGCGCCCGCCTCCGCGAAGTCGGCACGACCGCCCGCAAGGGCATCGAGGCGCTCCTGGGCACCCGGATCTATCTTGACCTGCACGTGAAGGTCGCCAAGGACTGGCAGCGCGACCCGAAGCAGCTCGTAAAACTTGGCTTCTGAACAGGGCCAACGGGGGGACTCCGGCCCGCCCCGCCGCTCCCAAAAGGGCGAACACGGGCGTTTTCCCAGATTCGGACACTAAAATAGGTTGACTCCCGTTCGTGAAGGAAGGCTTAACAAGTGGTTCGACCCCGTGAAGACCGTGCAGGCGGCAACGGCTCGCCGGTCCGGTCAGGCGCGGCGGCCCGGCATACGGAAGATCCTTCCGTTGGTCCGGCACGCCATCTCGGCGCTGTCCGACATACTCCCGCCTGGCTGAAGATCGGCACGGCAGTGGTCGCCGTCCTTCTGGTCGGCGTCGTCGCCTTCGGCGCCTATTGGACCATCCGGTTGCAGGGCAACATCAGCAAGGCGCCGCTGACGGCGGGAAGCACCAAGACCGAGGGCGCCGTGAGCGACTCGACAGACCGGATGCAGATCCTGGTCCTGGGCTCCGACACCCGCGACGGCAAGAACTCCCAGTACGGCAGCGCCGACGACTCCACCGGGTATGGGCATTCGGACGTCATGATGCTCCTGGACATCTCGGCTGACAACAAGCGCGTCAATGTCATCAGCTTTCCCCGTGACCTGCTCGTCGACGTCCCCAAGTGCAAGGACGCCAAGACCGGTACTGAGTACCCGGCCCAGAAAAACGTCATGATTAACTCGGCGATGTCCGAGGCCGGCATCGGCTGCGCCGTGGACACCGTCAACAAGATCACAGGGATGGAAATCGATCACTTCATGATGGCCGACTTCAATGCCGTCAAGGAACTCTCCAACGCCGTCGGTGGCGTGGATGTCTGCGTCAGCGATGCCGTTTACGACCCGGATTCCAAGCTGCGGCTGCCCAAGGGGACCTCCCAGGTCCAGGGCGAACAGGCTCTGTCGTTCGTCCGGACCCGCCACGCCTTCGGCGACGGCGGCGACCTTGTGCGCATCAAGGCCCAGCAGGGCTTCCTGTCCTCGCTGACCCGGAAGATCAAGAGCGACGGCACACTCACCAACCCGGGCCGTATGCTGAACATCGCTGATGCCATCACCAAGAACCTGACCATTGACGACGGCCTGGCCTCCGTTCCGACTCTGTTGACGGTGGCGAACCGGCTGAAAGACATCGACGTCAGCAAGGTTGCGTTTGCGGCGGTCCCGACCGTCCCGGCGGCGTCCGATCCGAACCGCCTCCAGATGTCGGAGCCCGGAGCCTCCCAACTCTTCGCCGCGATGCGCAAGAACGTGGACCTGACAGACCCGACGGCGAAGCCGAGTGGTTCGGCGGAGCCGAGCGCCAGCGCAGCGCCGACAGCCACTCCCTCCGCCCCCGCCTACGACAAGGCCTTGCAGGCGGTCACCGTGGCCAACGGATCGGGGGTCCCCGCACGGACCCAGGAAGTTCTGCAGACCCTGACCACCGGGGGCTTCACCCAACTGGGCCAGATCACCGCCAGGCCCGTTGCCAAAACGGCGGTCTACTACGGCGCCCAGTACGCCGACGTGGCCGGGGACGTTGCCGCCCTGCTCGGGATTCCCGCGGGCCAGGTCCTTCCGGCCGCCGGTGTGGCGGGCGTCCAGGTCTACCTGGGCAGCGATTTCGCGAGCAGCCCGGCTACCGGGGATGCGCCGGTGGCATTGCCCACAGACATCGTCAACCAGACGGCCGGGGACACGGTTTGCCAGCAGGCGAACCCGGCGCTGATCACGCGCTGATCAGCTGCGGGGCCGGCCGCCTGCCGGCCCCACCCATGGTCACCAGATGCTGACGCGTTCCTGGGCCGGCATCCACATTCCGTCGTGTTCGGTGACGCCGAAGGCCGCATGGAATGCGTCGAGGTTCTTCGCAATGGCGTTGGTGCGGAACTCGTTGGGGGAGTGCGGGTCGGTGGCGAGCCGTCGGATCGCTTCCTCATTCCTCATAACCTGCCGCCAGCTGGCAGCCCATGACGCGAAGAACCGCTGGTAGCCGGTAAGGCCGTCCAGTACGGGCGGCTCTGCCCCACCGAGGCTGATGAGGTACGCCTTGTACGCAATGGTCAGGCCGCCAAGGTCGCCGATGTTCTCGCCCAGGGTCAGCCGGCCGTTGACATTATGCCCGGGCGCCGCGCTGGGGGAGAGCGCGTCGAACTGCGCCACGAGCTTCGAGGCCAGGGCCTCGAACGCTGCACGGTCTTCCCCGGTCCACCAGTTCCTGAGCAGGCCGCGGCCGTCATACTGCGAGCCCTGGTCATCGAAGCCGTGTCCGATCTCGTGGCCGATCACGGCACCGATGCCGCCATAGTTCACGGCGTCGTCGGCGTCAGCGGTGAAGAACGGCGGCTGGAGCATGGCGGCCGGGAACACGATCTCATTGAGCAGCGGATGGTAGTAGGCGTTGACCGTCTGGGGGGTCATCAGCCACTTCTCCCGGTCCACGGGTTTGCCGACCTCGTCGAGGTGCCGGTCGACGTCGGCGTTGTGCGCGCGCTCCACGTTCCCCAGCAGATCGGCCGGATCGATCTCCACCGCCGAATAGTCGATCCACTTCTCCGGGTAGCCGATCTTGGACCGGAACGACTCGAGCTTCCTGAGCGCCTCCAGCTTCGTGTCCTCGCCCATCCAGGCCAGTCCGGTAATGGACTGCCGGTACGCCTCGATCAGGTTCGCGACGAGCGACTGCATGCGCGCCTTGTGCGTTTCCGGGAAATGCCGGGCGACGTAGATCTGGCCCACCGCCTCGCCGAGGGCGGCCTCGACGACGGCGACGCCACGCTTCCAGCGGTCCTTGTTGCGCGGAGTGCCGCTAAGGGTGGTGCCGTAGAACGCGAAATTCGCGTCCACGAACTCCGCGGAGAGGTACGGTGCTGCCGCGCCGACGACACGCAGGGCGAGCCACTCCTGCCACGTGGCGAGAGGCACCGTGTCGAGCAGGGATGCGGCCCCGGCGAAGAACTCCGGTGTGCTTACGACGATCTCGGCGCGCTTTTCGGCCGCAATGCCGGCCGCGTCGAACCACGTGGCGAGGAGGGGAAAGAGTTGTCCCGCCTCATCGGCGGACTTCAGGTTGTAGGTCTTCTGCGGATCCCGCAACGTGACGTTGTCCCAGTGGTGCGAAGCGAGGGAAGTCTCCAGTTCCACTACACGGCCGGCGGCGGCTCCGGAGTCGGCCACACCTGCCAGGGCTAACATCGCCTGGACGTGTTCGCGGTAGGCCCGGACCACGGGAGCGAACTTCTCCTCCCGGTAGTAGGATTCGTCCGGAAGACCGAGGCCGCCCTGGCCGGTGTACAGCAGGATCCGGTCCGGGTTGCCGGCGTCCGGGGCCGGGTAGATGTAGAAAAGTCCCGGAACATCGGCACGGAACAGGCGGCCTGCGAGCATGATCAGTTCAGTCATTGACGTCGTGGCGAACACCTCAGCAAGACGGTTCCGGATCGGCTCCGGCCCCTTGGCCTCCACAGCCGCTTCGTCCATGAAGCTGTTGTAGAGGTCGCCGATCTTCCGCTCGATTCCCGTGGCATCGTTACCTTTTCCGGCGGCCTGTTCGATGATGTCCTTCACGGCCAGCTCCGAGGCATCGCGGAGGGCGGTGAAGGCGCCCTCAACTGCGCGGTCGTCGGGAATCGCGGAGCTCTTGATCCAGCCGCCGTTGACGTTGAGGTACAGGTCGTCCTGCGGCCGGACGGTGGCGTCAATATAGGACAGGTCGATCCCCGAAAGTGGCACGGATTCTCCTTTGAGAGGCGGGCCGGCACCGGGCCGGTGGCGGTCCGAGGTCTGCATGGTGGACGTTGCGGTGGTATGGCTCCTTCATCTTACGCACCCGTGTTACTGTGAAAAGGTGCGCGCAGAACTGCTCCTTCTTAGCTGCCGCGGCGAGGCTTTAGACGCGATCTAGCGCAAGGCCCACCCTCGCTGCGGAGTTTGTGTTGCCCGGCCACCCTTTTAGCAGGAATCACAGAAAAGGCCCCGATAGTAATGCGAAACGCACAAAAACCCTCAGGAATGCCGGTCCACCGCTACGTCCCGTTCCAGGACATGATCACGGTCGACGTCCCGGACCGCACCTGGCCTGACAAGGTCATCACGAAGGCTCCGCGCTGGTGCGCCGTAGACCTGCGGGACGGCAACCAGGCCCTGATCGACCCCATGAGCCCGGCCCGCAAGATGAAAATGTTCAAGCTGCTCGTCCGTATGGGCTACAAGGAGATCGAGGTCGGCTTTCCCTCGGCATCCCAGACTGACTTCGACTTCGTCCGGCTGCTGATCGAGGGCAACCACATCCCGGACGACGTCACCATCCAGGTCCTGACCCAGGCCCGCGAGCACCTGATCGAGCGGACCTATGAGTCCCTCGTCGGCGCCAGGCAGGCCATCGTCCACCTGTACAACTCAACGTCGGTCCTGCAGCGCCGTGTGGTCTTCAACCAGGACGAGGACGGCATCCTGGATATCGCGCTCCAGGGCGCCCGGCTGTGCAAGAAGTACGAGGAGACCCTCGCCGACACCCACATCACCTACGAGTACTCGCCGGAATCTTTCACCGGGACCGAACTCGAATACGCAGTCCGGGTCTGCAACGCAATCGCCGACGTCTTTGAGGCATCCGCCGACAGCCAGGTCATCATCAACCTGCCCGCCACAGTGGAAATGGCCACGCCCAACGTCTACGCCGATTCCATTGAGTGGATGAGCCGCCACCTGCACCCGCGCGAGGGCATCATCCTGTCCCTGCACCCGCACAACGACCGCGGCACCGGGGTCGCCGCCGCCGAGCTGGGGTACCTGGCCGGGGCGGACCGGATTGAAGGCTGCCTGTTCGGCAACGGCGAGCGGACCGGCAACGTGGACCTCGTAACGCTGGGCCTGAACATGTTCGTCCAGGGCGTGGACCCCATGATCGACTTCTCCGACATCGATGAAATCCGCCGCACGGTGGAGTACTGCAACCAGCTGCCGGTCGCCGAGCGTTCGCCCTACGGCGGTGACCTCGTCTTCACCGCCTTCTCCGGCTCGCACCAGGACGCCATCAAGAAGGGCCTGGAAGCCCTCGAAAAAGATGCCGCCGCTGCCGGCAAGGACGTCGCCGATTACACCTGGCAGGTCCCGTACCTGCCGGTCGATCCGAAGGACCTCGGACGCAGCTACGAGGCCGTCATCCGTGTCAACTCCCAGTCCGGCAAGGGCGGTGTGGCCTACCTGCTCAAGAACGAGCACAGCCTGGACCTGCCACGCCGCGCCCAGATCGAGTTCTCCGGCGTCATCCAGAAGCGGACCGACACGGTCGGCGGCGAAGTCAGCGGCGCCCAGCTCTGGCAGGTCTTCCAGGACGAGTACCTGCCGTCCGGCTCCGCGGACCAGCAGTGGGGGCGGTACGCCCTCGGCGCCGTCAGCACCGAATCCGATGAGGACGGCACGATGACCCTGACCGCCGCTCTGAAGGTGGACGGCACCCAGGTCCGCCGCTCCGGAACCGGAAACGGGCCCATCGCGGCACTGCTGGGCATCCTCCGTGAAGACGGCGTCGACGTCCGGGTGCTCGACTACACCGAGCATGCCCTGTCCGAAGGCGGCAGCGCCCTCGCCGCGGCCTACGTCGAATGCGCGGTCGGGGAACGGGTGCTGTGGGGCGTCGGCATCGACGCCAACACCACCACGTCCTCGCTCAAGGCCGTCATCTCGGCCGTGAACCGGGCCATCCGGGACGTCCGCGGCTGACCGCCGATTGAGACTCCGCGCGCTGCGCCGGCGGCACGTCCCGGCGGCGCAGCGCGTTCCCTTGCCGTGTTTCCCGAAAGACAGTGCGAAGATTAACTGTGGCCCAACAATCCTTTGCAGCGCGCACCTACCGCGACGACGCCGTTGTGCTGCGCACCCACAAGCTGGGCGAGGCGGACCGCATCATCACATTGCTGACCAAGCACCACGGCCAGGTCCGGGCAGTCGCCAAAGGGGTGCGGCGCACCAGTAGCCGCTTCGGCGCCCGGCTGGAGCCCTTCATGGTTGCCGACCTCCAGCTGCTTTCCGGGCGCAGTCTGGACATCGTCACCCAGGCCGTCGCCAAGGGAGTCTATGGCGGCAACATTGCCGCCGACTACGGCCGCTACACCGTGGCGGCAGCGATGACCGAAACTGCCGAGAAACTCACCGACGTCGACGGCGAATCCGGAACCGCCCAGTACAACCTGCTCGTGGGCGCGCTGGCGTCGCTGAGCCGGGGCGACCACGCGCCGGAGCTGATCCTGGATTCCTACCTGCTGCGTGCCCTGTCCACCGGAGGCTGGGCCCCGAGCTTCACGGACTGCGCGCGCTGCGGCGCACCCGGGCTGCACAACGCCTTCTCTGCCCCGCTTGGCGGCATGGTATGCCCCGAGTGCCGTCCGCCGGGTTCCCCGGCACCCGCCGCGGAAACAGTCCTCCTGCTGGGTGCGCTGCTGACGGGAAACTGGACGGCGGCGGATTCCTCCGAGCCGGTCCACCGCCGCGAAGCAGCCGGCCTCGTCGCCAGCTACCTGCAATGGCATCTTGAACGTGTCCTGAAATCCCTCAAACATGTGGAGCGAACCTAACTGTGGCCCTGGGAAGAAATTTAGGCAGGAACCTGGAAAAGAATCCGGGAAAACAGGGCCCGGTGCGGCAGCGCAGCACCCCGGTGGCCGCCCCCTACCCGCACCCCTCCGGCGAGGTGCCCCCCGCCATCCCCGCTGAGTTGATTCCGCGGCACGTCGCGATCGTCATGGACGGCAACGGCCGGTGGGCAAACCAGCGGGGACTGCCACGGATCGAAGGACACAAGGCCGGTGAGCCGGCCCTGCTGGACGTCATGGCCGGGGCGATCGAGCTCGGAATCCAGCACGTCAGCGTCTACGCTTTCTCGACCGAAAACTGGCGCCGCTCTCCGGAAGAAGTCCGCTTTCTGATGGGATTTAACAAGGACGTGCTGCGTCGCCAGCGGAACCAGCTCGATGAGTGGGGCGTCCGCATCCGATGGTCCGGCCGCCGCCCGAAGCTGTGGGGCTCGGTGATCCGCGAACTCGAAGAAGCCGAGGACTACACCCGGGGCAACACCACCTGCACGTTGAACATGTGTGTTAACTACGGGGGACGTGCCGAGATCGCCGACGCCGTGTCCGCGATCGCCGGGGAAGTGGCAGCCGGGCGCCTCAAGCCCGGGGCGATCACCGAAAAGACCATCCAGAAGTACCTGGACGAACCCGACCTTCCGGATGTTGACCTGTTCCTGCGCAGCTCCGGCGAGCAGCGGTTGTCCAACTTCATGCTGTGGCAGTCCGCCTACGCCGAATTCGTCTTCCTGGATACGCTCTGGCCGGACGTGGACAGGCGCACCTTGTGGGACGCCGTCGAGATCTACGCGAAACGGGACCGCCGCTATGGCGGGGCGATCGACGCCGCGGCCGGCAGCCCGGTGGCCTAATCCAGATCCTGGTCCCGGACCATCAGCCTACGTCGCTGCCGTCCGCGACGTAGGCCCGGATCCAGCGGGCGAGCCGGGCATAGGCGTCGGCGCGCACGCGTGGCGCGGACAGGAACACGTCATGCAGCGCGCCGTCGATCCGCTCCAGCGTCACGGTGCGGCCCAGGCTGAGCGCGCGGAGGGCGATGGTATTGACATCCAGGACTGCGTCCATGCGGCGCATCGACTCCCTCCAGAACATCCCGTTGGCGCTGGCGCCCGAGATGAGCACGAGGATCGGGACGTCGATGTTGAGCCCGCGCGCCACCTTGGCCTGGCCGGCGAGCACGGCACTGAGCCAGCCGGCGCGGACCGGGAAGGCATGCGGCGGCCGGTACTTGTCATCCAGCGCCCATTCGCCCTCGGCCGAGCTGCTGATGCTGCGCCAGTAGAACGCCCGCTCAGGGAGGCGGATGACGGATTCGGGCCAGAGCCGCGCGAAGGGCTCCACCATCGTCCGGGCGGCGCGGCGCAGCGCGGGGCTGCCGTGCACCTCCAGCCACGGGCTGTCGAGGACCAGCTGGGCGGCCTTCCCCGGGTGCCGGCTCGCCCACAGCGCCGCAATGAGGCCGCCGGTGGAATGTCCCATGAGGGTCAGGAACGGCGAGGGTGACCCTTCCGTGCGGAGCGAACCGATGATGCCCAAGGCCGCCGTGATCTCGGCGTCGTAGTCGTCAAGATCGGCGACGTAGCCGCCGTGGGTGCCCGGGCGCAGGCTCCGCCCGTGGTTGTGCATGTCCAGGGCGAAAAACCCGAATCCCTGGCCCGTCCAGAACTCTGCGAGCTCTTCGTTGAAGAAGTAATCGCTCCAGCCATGCAGGAACAGCACCGCCCGCCGCGGGAATCCGCCCGGGTGGTCACGCCCGCCGGGGACATGCCGCACGAGGGTGGCCGTCCGCTGGACGCCGTCCGGTCCGGCTGCCTGAAACGCGCAGGCCTGGAAATCCTCGCCCAGGATGTCCGTCTGCCAGTCCATGGTGCCCACCTAGACGGCCGACGCCGCAGCGCGGCCGGCCGAGCGGCCGGAAAAGAGGCATCCGCCGAGGAACGTACCCTCGAGCGCGCGGTAGCCGTGGATGCCGCCACCGCCGAACCCGGCAGCTTCACCTGCGGCGAAAAGTCCGGGCACGGGCTGCCCGGTGGCGTCCAGGACCCGCGACTGCAGATCCGTCTGGATGCCGCCCAGGCTCTTGCGCGTCAGGACGGAAAGCCGGACCGCGATCAGGGGGCCGTGGCGGGGATCAAGCATCCGGTGCGGAGGTGCCACACGCATGATCTTGTGGGTGGCAAAGCGGCGGGCGGCGCGGATGGCAGCCAGCTGCGGGTCCTTGCCGAGCCCGCTGACTACTTGCCGGTCGCGGGAGCGGAGGAGCCGGTCCAGCGCCGCCGGATCAATCAGCTGCGCGCCGGTAAGCCGGTTCATCCGCTCCGCCAGTTCCGCAGGCGTGCCGGCCTGGAGGAAGTCCACCCCGCGATCCAGGAACCGCTGCAGTGGCGTGTCGCTGCCGCGCCGGAGCCGTGAGGCCAGCAGCCGCACGTCCTTGCTCGTGAGATCGGGGTTCTGCTCCGAACCCGAGAGGGCGAATTCCTTCGTGGCGATGGTCTTGTTGAGCACAAACCACGAATAGGAGTGGCCGGTGCCCACGATGTGCCGGAGGGCGCCCAGGGAGTCGAAGCCCGGAAAGAGGGGAGCGGGGAGCGTGCGCCCCGTTGCGTCCAGCCACAGGGCGGACGGGCCGGGCAGGATCCGGATGCCGTGCCGCGGCCACACCGGGGAATGGTTGTGGATGCCCTCCGGATAGTGCCACATCCGGTCACCGTTGATGAGCCTGCCACCGGTCCGGGCTACGGCGGGCAGGAAATCCCCGTCCACGGAGGCCGGCACGCCGCTCAGCATGGCCTCCGGCGCTCCGTGGCCCGTCGGCTGTCCCGGCCACTGCTTCCGCACAGTCCCGTGGTTGCCGCCGATGCCTCCGGTCGTGACCACGACGGCCGATGCCGAAGCTTCGAAGCCGCCTGCGATGCCCCGCGACGACTCCTCGCCGCGTGCCGCGCCGCTGCGCTCAAGGACCTCGCCCCGCACGCCGCTTACGCGTCCCGCCGTCGTCACGAGTTCCGTCGCGCGGTGCCGGAAATGGAAGGCCACTCGGCCGGCGGCCTCGCCTTCGCGCAATTTTGCCAGGAAGGGGGCCACGAGGGCCGGTCCGGTGCCCCATGCGACGTGGAAGCGCGGCACGGTGTTGCCGTGGCCGTCGGGACCGTAGCCGCCACGTTCTGCCCACTGCACGAGAGGGAATAGCCGCACGCCGAGCGAGGAGAGCCACGCGCGTTTCTCCCCGGCCGCGAAATTGACGTAAGCCTCAGCCCAGTCCCGCGCAAGCTCATCTTCCGGCCGGTCAAATCCGGCAGAGGACAGCCAGTCGGCCAGGGCCAGTTCCTCACTGTCCCTGACGCCCAACCGGCGCTGCTCCGGGGAATTGACCAGGAAGAGTCCGCCGAAGGACCAGTGCGCCTGGCCGCCCACGGACGCCTCAGGCTCCTGGTCCAGGACAGCCACCCGCCGGCCGGCCGCATAGGCCTGCGCCGCGGCCACAAGCCCGGCGAGCCCTGCGCCCACGACAACCACATCAGCTTCGATCAGGGGCCCTGGAGTGCTGCGGATATCCGTCGTGACACCATCATTGCTGGTCATGGCTTCATGCTAACGCTCCGCCACCAGGGCGGCTCGTTGCGCCGCCGGGCGGTCACACAGGCGGGGGACCGGAGTGCGGGTTTGGTCTGGGCGGTCCGAACGGCAAAACTAGAGCCATGCGCGTATACCCGACATTCTTCAGGCTGGCCTTTTCGTGGATGGACGCCGAACGCGCCCATAGGATCGGCTTCAAGGCCATCCGCCTGGCCCACAGCTGCGGCGCCGGACGGGTGCTGCAAAAGTTCACGGCCCCCGCGGCCTCGCTTCAGACGCAGGCCTTTGGCCTGACGTTCCCGTCACCCTTCGGGCTGGCTGCCGGCTTCGACAAGGAGGGCCACGGCATCGAGGCGCTGACCGAGCTCGGCTTCGGCCACGTGGAAGTCGGAACCATTACCGGCGAAGCCCAGCCGGGAAACCCGGCACCGCGGCTGTTCCGCCTTGTCGAGGACCGGGCCGTCATCAACAGGATGGGGTTCAACAACGACGGCGCCGCCGCAGTTGCGCCGCGCCTCAAGTCCGCACGGGCTGCCCTGCAGCGCCGCCACCCTGCCGTCCGTCCGGTGATCGGGATCAACATCGGCAAGAGCAAGGTCGTCGAGCTTGAGGATGCGGTCGCGGACTACCTCGTCAGCGCCCGCAGCCTTGCACCAGCCGCGGACTACCTCGTTGTCAACGTCAGCTCCCCGAACACTCCCGGACTCCGGCTGCTGCAGGACGTCCAGACGCTGCGCCCCTTGCTGATGGCAGTGGGGGAGGAAGCCGACAAGGCCGCCGGCCGCCACGTGCCGCTGCTGGTGAAGATCGCGCCGGATCTGAGCAACGAGGACATCGACGACGTCGCACGCCTCGCCCTGGACCTGAAGCTGGACGGCATCATTGCCACCAACACCACGATCGCCCGCACCGGACTCGTCTCGAGCCCGGACAAGGTGCAGGCCTGCGGTGCGGGCGGCCTCTCCGGGGCGCCCCTGAAGAAGCGATCCCTGGAAGTGCTGGCCCGGCTCAAGGCCGCCTGCAACGGTGACCTCGCCCTGGTCTCCGTCGGCGGCGTCGAGTCCGCGCAGGACGTCCAGGAACGGCTCGACGCCGGTGCCACCCTGGTGCAGGGATACACAGCGTTCCTTTACGAGGGGCCCTTCTGGGCTGCACGCATCAACCGCCTGCTGGCGAAGCATCCAAGCCGGCGCTGAGGCGCCACGGCACGAAAAAGCCCCGGCAGTTGACTGCCGGGGCTTTCTGTTGGCGGTCCGCACTGGTGCAGGGCCGCCCGGGGACGTCGGGTGTGGGGTGCCGGGTCAGGCGGGAAACTCGCCGCGCTTGACCAGGGGCTTGGGCAGCCGGAGGCGGCGGAACTGGAGCGAGCGCATCGAGCCGTACCAGACAGTGCCGCGCTCGACGTCGCCGAACTTCCCGGCGAGGCTCTTCTTGAGCTTGCGGGAGAGGATAAAGACGTCCACGAAGACGGCCAGGAACATGACCCAGAAGGCGCCCAGTACATAGATCATCTGGTCGCTGGAGGCCGGGACGAGGAGCGAGACGACCACGAAGACGAGGGCGCCGAACATGAGGTACTCGCCCAGGCTGAAGCGTGCGTCGACGAAGTCGCGGGCGAAGCGCTTCTGCGGGCCCTTGTCCCGCAGCGGCAGGAACTTCTCATCCCCGGTGTCCATGGCCTGCCGCATCTTGAGCCGCTGGTCCTGCATGGCCGTGCGTTCCGCGGCCTTGGATGCCTTGCGGTCTTCCGGCACGAGCGGGCGCTTGCGGGCGGCCACCTGCGTACTGCGCTTTGGCGTGGGTGCTCCCTTGCCGATGGCGGCGCCCCGGGCTGTTGCCCCGGCGGCCTGCTGGTCAACTACGTCCTGCGCCGATGGCGCTTCCTTTTTACGTCCAAACACCCCTAAAGAATACCCCGCGCCGGCGGGCGCGAGACCCAGCCCACACCGCGTCAGGCGGCCGCGGGGCTGTTTGCGGTGATTCCGGACGCGGGTAGTCTTTTCGCCATGACTTCATCAACCGCGGGGAACCCGCAGTCCACCACCGCCCACGTCGGAAACTTCGACGCCGGGGCCCTCCGTCACGCCGTCACCGAATCGTTCGATGAGACGATCAGCCAGTTGAAGGACCTCGTCGCGATCCCGGGCATCGCCTGGCCGAGCTTCGACCAGGCCCCTCTGAACCGAAGCGCCGATGCCGTCGCCGAACTCGTGCGAGCCAGCGGTTTCGACGACGTCCGGATCCTCCGTTGCGACAAGGAGGATGGCACCCCCGGCGGGCCGGCCGTGGTCGCGCGCCGCCCCGCCACCGAGGGCAAGCCGACCATCCTTCTCTATGCCCACCACGACGTGCAGCCCACCGGCGATCTTGCGCTGTGGGAAACCGGGCCGTTCACCGCCGTCGAACGCGACGGACGCCTCTACGGCCGCGGTGCCGCGGACGACAAGGCCGGCATCCTGGCCCACATTGCAGCCTATTCCGCAGTGACCCGGGTGCTGGGGGATGAGCTGGGCCTTGGAGTGACGTTCTTCTTCGAAGGAGAGGAAGAAGCCGGATCGCCGACGTTCCGGACCTTCCTTGAGACCCACCGGGAAATGCTGCGCGCGGACGTGATCGTCGTCGCCGACTCCAGCAACTGGAAGGTCGGAGTGCCGGCCCTGACTACGAGCCTGCGCGGCCTCGTGGACGGCACCATCGAGGTCAGGGTCCTGGATCACGCCGTGCACTCCGGGATGTTCGGCGGCCCCGTCCTGGATGCTCCGACGCTCCTCGCCCGCCTCATCGCGACGCTGCACGATGACGAGGGCAGCGTAGCTATTGAAGGCCTGGTTAGCCGGGACGACGTCGACGTTGACCTCACCGAAGCCGAATATCGCGCGGATGCCTCCGTGCTCGACGGCGTGAAGCTCGCCGGTACCGGCAGCATTGCCTCACGGATGTGGACCAAGCCCGCACTGTCCATCATCGGCTTTGACGCCCCCGCGGTGGATGTCGCCTCGAACACGCTGCTGCCGCGGGCCCGTGCCAAGTTCAGCATGCGGCTGGCCCCCGGCCAGGATCCGGCGGCCGCCATGGAAGCCGTCCGGAAGCACGTTCAGTCCCACGCGCCCTTCGGCGCTGAGGTGGTGTTCACCCCGGGGGAGAGCGGCAACTCGTTCCTGACAGACACGGCCTCCAAGGCCGCGAGCCTTGCCATGTGGGCCCTCGGGGAAGCCTGGGGCGTACCGGCGGTCGAGATGGGGATCGGGGGTTCCATTCCCTTCATCGCCGACCTGACAGATCTGTACCCTGACGTGCAGATCCTGGTGACCGGGGTGGAGGACCCGGATTCCCGCGCGCACAGCGCCAACGAATCCCTCCACCTGGGCGACTTCCGGAACGCCATCATCGCTGAGGCGCTCCTGCTGGCACGCCTGAACGAGGAAGGCGCGGCCTGACCGGCCCGGCCGGCCGGGCGGGCGTGTATTCCGGGGGAACATCCAGCCGGCTGCGACGGTTACGTCAGGAGTTAGAGCTACAGAGCTGATCGACGTAGCATGTAGCTGTAGCCCATACCGTTTAAGTAGGGGCGGGCGCCGTAAGAGCGGAGCCGCCACCACCGTTGCAAGAAGGTAGGCCATGAGCACTACAACCAATGAAAACAGCGCCGACAGCACCGTCACGGCGGCCGGTGACCTGGCCACCCACGAGGTCCAGTTGACCGATGTCGCGGCCGGCAAGGTCCGCAGCCTCCTCGAGCAGGAAGGCCGCACTGATCTGCGCCTCCGCGTCGCCGTGCAGCCCGGCGGTTGTTCCGGCCTGATCTACCAGCTCTACTTCGATGAGAGGCTCCTCGACGGAGATGCCGTCCGCGACTACGACGGCGTCGAAGTCGTCGTCGACAAGATGAGCGTCCCCTACCTCAGCGGCGCCAGCATCGACTTCGAGGACACCATCTCGAAGCAGGGGTTCACGATCGACAATCCGAATGCCGGCGGCTCCTGCGCCTGCGGTGATTCCTTCCACTAAGGCCGGGCATACTGCCCGGCCTTAGTGCCGTCCGGATTCCGGTTGCGGGGACCCAAAAAATGGGTCCCGACGCACGGTGCGGACATGTGGGCGAAAACTCCCGGGGAGCGGTAAGCTCTACACCGAGTAGTAAAACTTTTCGTGTGCCCTGGCCGTCAATGGCGGCGGGGCGACAGCAACAAGTAGGAAGGGCCGTCTGTGAGTTCGCAGAACCGAACCGGCAGCCGACGCAAACAGATCACTACGATCACTGGCTTGGCACTAGCCGGCGCGTTGGCTTTGACTGGATGTTCACCAGAGGTACAGAAGGGGTGGCTGCCCACCGAGCGTGACACCACCAGCAACACTGGCACCATCATGGACCTCTGGGTCAACTCATGGATTGCCGCGCTGGTCGTCGGCATCATCACCTGGGGCCTGATGATCTGGTGCATCGTCGCGTACCGGCGCCGGAAGGGCACCGTAGGATTCCCCCGGCAGAGCAGCTTCAACCTGCCGCTGGAGGTCTTCTACCTCACCATCCCGCTGTTCATGGTCCTGGTGTTCTTCTACTTCACCGACCGTGACGTCCAGTCAATCGATGACCGCTCCAAGCCCGCCGACGTCACGGTCGACGTCCGTGCAAAGCAGTGGGCGTGGGACTTCAATTACAAGAAGGGCGACGTCATCACGGACGACGTCCACGAAGCCGGCGTCCAGGCGCACCTGACCGGCAACGACGTGGACAAGGAAAAGCTTCCCACGCTCTACCTCCCGGTCAACAAGTCGGTCGACCTCGAACTGAACTCCCGCGACGTCATTCACTCCTTCTGGGTTCCGGCGTTCCTGCAGAAGCGCGACGTGATCCCCGGAAAGACGAACTACATCAGGTTCACCCCCACCAAGGAGGGGACCTACGACGGCAAGTGCGCCGAACTCTGCGGCGAGTACCACTCGGAAATGCTGTTCCGCGTCAAGGTTGTCTCCCAGTCAGAATTCGACACCCACCTGAACCAGCTGCGCCAGGACGGGAACACCGGCCTGCTCGGTGACGAGTACGACCGCAACCCGGTCCCGACCGAAACCAAGTAAGGGGAGCGACGTGGCAACTTACACTCAATCCGCCGGGATCCTCGAGGCTCCCGTAGTACCCAGGTCCAAGGGACGCATCGTCGTCAACTGGATCACCTCAACCGACCACAAGACGATCGGGTACATGTACCTGATTGCATCCTTTGTGTTCTTCTGCCTCGGCGGCATCATGGCGCTGCTGATGCGCGCCGAGCTCTTCGAACCGGGCATGCAGATCCTGCAGACCAAAGAGCAGTACAACCAGCTCTTCACCATGCACGGCACGGTGATGCTCCTGATGTTCGCAACGCCGCTGTTCGCCGGCTTCGCCAACGTCATCATGCCGCTCCAGATCGGCGCGCCCGACGTCGCCTTCCCACGCCTGAACGCCCTCGCCTTCTGGTTCTTCCTCTTCGGCTCCACCATCGCCGTCTCCGGGTTCATCACACCCCAGGGCGCGGCGTCGTTCGGCTGGTTCGCCTACGCCCCGCTGTCCAACACGACGTTCAGCCCCGGCATCGGCGGCGACCTCTGGGTCTTCGGCCTGGCCCTGTCCGGCTTCGGCACCATTCTTGGCGCGGTCAACTTCATCACCACGATCATCTGCATGCGGGCCCCGGGCATGACCATGTGGCGCATGCCGATCTTCACCTGGAACGTTCTCGTGACGGCAATCCTCGTCCTCATGGCCTTCCCGCCGCTGGCCGCCGCACTGTTCGCACTCGGCGCTGACCGCCGCTTCGGGGCGCACATCTTCGACCCCGCCAACGGTGGCGCCGTCCTCTGGCAGCACCTGTTCTGGTTCTTCGGCCACCCCGAGGTTTACATCATCGCGCTGCCGTTCTTCGGTATCGTCTCCGAGATCTTCCCGGTGTTCAGCCGGAAGCCGATCTTCGGCTACAAGGGACTCGTCTACGCAACGATCTCCATTGCCGCGCTCTCCGTCACCGTGTGGGCACACCACATGTACGTCACCGGCTCGGTACTGCTGCCGTTCTTCTCCTTCATGACGATGCTGATCGCCGTTCCGACCGGCGTGAAGTTCTTCAACTGGATCGGCACCATGTGGGGGGGCTCCATCACCTTTGAGACCCCCATGCTCTGGAGCATCGGCTTCCTGGCGACCTTCCTGTTCGGCGGCCTGACGGGCATCATCCTGGCCTCGCCGCCGCTGGACTTCCACGTCTCCGACTCCTACTTCGTGGTGGCACACTTCCACTACGTCGTCTTCGGCACCGTGGTGTTCGCCATGTTCGCAGGCTTCTACTTCTGGTGGCCGAAATGGACCGGCAAGATGCTCAACGAACGCCTCGGCAAGATCCACTTCTGGATGCTCTTCCTGGGCTTCCACGGCACGTTCCTGATCCAGCACTGGCTCGGCGTCGAGGGCATGCCCCGCCGTTACGCCGACTACCTGCCGCAGGACAACTTCACCTGGATGAACCAGTTCTCCACCATCTCCTCGTTCGTTCTCGGCGCCTCGATGATCCCGTTCCTCTGGAACGTGTACATCACCTGGCGCAGCAGCGAACGCGTTGAAGTCGATGACCCGTGGGGCTTCGGCGCCTCACTGGAGTGGGCTACATCCTGCCCGCCGCCGCGGCACAACTTCACCTCACTGCCGCGCATCCGCTCGGAGCGACCTGCCCTGGACCTCCACCACCCGGAGCTCTCCCTGTCGTACACCGCAGACTCTCCTTCCCCGGCAGCAGCAGCGCTCGGTAACGCCGACCAGAAGGACACCGCAAAGTGAAGATCGAATCAAGGATTTTTGGCCTCGGCGCCTTCTTCTTCGTCCCGATGGCGTTCATCTATGGCTACCTGACCCACTGGTCGGAATGGGTCGGCGCCCTGGCGATCCTGCTGGTTGGCGGACTGGTCGGCATGATCGGCGCCTACCTCGGGTTCACCGGCCGACGCGTCGGCATGCGTCCCGAGGACCGCAGCGACGCCGAGATCCACGAAGGAGCCGGCGAGCAGGGCCACTTCAGCCCGTGGAGCTGGTGGCCGATGGTCCTGGGCCTGGCATGCGCCGGTGGATTCCTCGGCCTCGCCGTGGGATTCTGGATCACGTTCATTGCCGGTGGCCTCGCTATCGTCGCACTCGTAGGCTGGGTCTACGAGTACAGCCGCGGGGACCACGCACACTAGCGTCCTGCAGGACTTAATTTCATAGCACAAACGACGGCGGGCCCCACCAATGGTGGGGCCCGCCGTCGTTTGTGCCGCCTGCCGGACGACGCCGGCAGCCTCGCCGGGCGTTTGCCACGCCGCCGCGGGGGCCTCCTACGCGGACGCCGGGAGGGTGCCGGGCGACTCCAGCAGGGTGCCCAGGTCCTCGAGGGCACGCACGGCGTCAGCGGGGCTGTAACGGGCCGGCAGGGCGTCGAGGGCCACGGCGAGTACGACTTCGCAGCCGCAGTGGAAGTCTTCCGTCATGACCTCCAGCAGCGAGCGGGCGTCGACGCCGGGCTTTCCATCCTTGCTGATGGTGACCGGGATCCCGGTGGCCGTGACGGCCCGGACAAACACTGCGGCGGGCCGCGCGTGCAGGCCTACGGCCGCCCGGACGGTAGCCTTTCGTGTCGGCAACGGGCCTCCTCTGTCATCACATATGTTGAGGGTTGTGGCGGCGCTTCAGCGCGCGGTCCCTCCATTCCTTCAAGGGTAGCGTCGGGGAGCAGCAGGGACGACAGCCCCGGCCGGAGTGGTCTAGACCTGCCCTGGGCTTGCCCTACCCTTGATATATGAGCGAATTCTCCGGGCGGAACCATGGCGTCCAATAACGCGGCACGGATGGCCGGCGAGATCGACCGGCAAAGCGGCGTGCCCATCTACGTCCAGCTGCGGGAAATTCTTCGGTCCCACATCGTGGCTGCCTGTCCGCCCGGTTCTGCCTTGCCGTCCGAGCGCGATCTCGCGGAGCGGTTCGGGCTCGCCCGCATGACCGTCCGGCAGGCCATCGACGCCCTTGTGGGCGAGGAGGTGATCGAGCGTGTGGTGGGCCTTGGCACCTTTGTCCGCAAACCCAAGCTCGACCTCCAGGTCAAACTGACGTCCTACAGCGAAGAGATGCAGCGACGCGGAATGGTCCCGGCCGCCAAAGTCCTCAGCTTCGAACAGATCGGGGCGAGTGCCTTCCTGGCCCGCGAACTTCAGTTGGAGGAGGGGACGCCCGTTGTCCGGTTTCGCCGCCTGCTGCTGGCCGACAACGAGCCCATGAGCGTGGACGAGAACTTCATTCCGGCGCACCGGGTCCCCGGACTGCTCGACGGCGAGCCGCCCACGTCGCTCTATAACGTGCTGAGTGAACGGTACGGGCTCGTGATGGAATGGGGCGAGGACATGATCGAGGCGACGGCCTCGTCGCCTTCGACTGCGCGGTTGCTCAACGTTGAGGTCGGTTCGCCGCTGCTGAAGATTCAGCGCCACGCGTTCGTCGCCCGGGCCATGGTCGACTATTCGGTGTCCTATTACCGGGCCGACCGCTACAAGCTCTGGGTGCCGCTGCAGCGCCCCGGCGTGCGTCCCACCCGCAACTATGCCACGGGGTACCGCCCCTGAGTCAGGCAGGGCTTCTCCGGGCTACGCGCCTGTCCAAGCAGCGCGGGGCCGCCTACGGCCCAGCCCGCGGACGAAATATGGACGCGAAGGATCCCGCGCCGGCTCGGGAAACGCAGTAGGCCCGGTCCCACCGGGACCGGGCCTACTCGTTGTACTGACCGAAGAGCTACTTAGTGGCTGAGGGTCTTCTGGGACTCTGCAGACTCGATAGCCTCGTGGCCGCCGTGGTGGCCATGGGCCGTCTCAAGCTCGGCCGGAGTGGCCGGAGCGACACGGTCCTCGAAGAACATGCGGGACAGCATAGCGCGGCGCTTCTCCTTGCGGTCCACCACGCCGTGTTCGTTCGGCACTGCGGGGAGCGGAACCGGCGAGTCGAAGCCGACCAGCTTGTAGCGCTTGTACTCGTCCAGCGGGGCGTGGACCTCGATGAACTCACCGTGCGGCAGGCGCACAATGCGTCCGGTTTCACGGCCGTGAAGGGCGATTTCGCGGTCCTTCCGCTGCAGGGCCAGGGCTACTCGCTTGGTGACTGCGAAGGCGATGAAAGGGCCGATGAAGAACAAGGTACGCAGCCAGTAGGTCACGTCGTTCAGCGCGACATGGAAGTTCGTAGCGATCAAGTCGGAGCCGGCGGCGGCCCACATCACGCAGTACCAGGTGAAGCCGGCAACACCGATTGCGGTGCGCGTGGGAGCATTCCGGGGACGATCCAGCACGTGGTGTTCGCGGTTGTCCTTGGTGATCCAGCGTTCCAGCCACGGGTACGTGAACAGCACCGTGAAGATGATGCCGGCCGGAACCAGCGCCGGCAGCAAGACGTTCAGCGTCAGCACGTGGCCGAAGATCACGTACTCGAAGTGGAAGTTACCGATCACGCCCGGCATCAGGCGCAAGGCACCGTCAACGAAACCGATGTACCAGTCAGGCTGCGTGCCCGCGGACACGGGTGAGGGGTCGTACGGCCCGTAGTTCCAGATCGGGTTGATGGTGAAGAACCCTGCCATGAGGGCAATGACGCCAAAGACGATGAAGAAGAAGCCGCCGGCCTTGGCCGCGTAAACCGGGCCGAGCGGGTAGCCCACGACGTTGCCGTCGTTGCGTCCCGGACCGGGGTACTGGGTGTGCTTGTGCACGACCACCATGAACAGGTGCATCACGATCATCAGCAGGATGAGCGCAGGCACCAGCAGGATGTGGAGCGTGTACAGGCGGCTGATGATGGCCGTACCGGGGAACTCGCCGCCGAAGAGGAAGAACGAGATGTACGTGCCAATCACGGGAATGGACTTGATGACGCCGTCGATGATGCGCAGGCCGTTACCGGAGAGCAGGTCATCGGGGAGCGAGTAGCCCGTGAAGCCGGCAGCCATCGAGAGGATCAGCAGGACGCCGCCCACTACCCAGTTCATTTCGCGGGGCTTGCGGAAAGCACCCGTGAAAAACACGCGCAGCATGTGGACCGAGACTGACGCTACGAACAGCAGTGCCGCCCAGTGATGCACCTGGCGCATGAACAGACCGCCGCGGACATCGAACGAGATGTTCAGCGAAGAGTTGTACGCGGAGGACATTTCGACATTCCGCAGCGGCGTGTAGGAGCCGGCGTAGTGCGTCTCGGCCATTGACGGGTCGAAGAAGAATGTCAGGAAGGTGCCCGACAGGAGCAGGATGACGAACGAGTACAGCGCGACTTCGCCGAACATGAACGACCAGTGGTCCGGGAAGACCTTGCGGCCAAATTCACGGAGGATGCCAGATCCGCCGACGCGCTCGTCAACGAAGTCGGTGATGCGGCCGCCCTTGGTTTTGGCGACGAAGGCGGGGGCATTAGGCGTTGTTGTTGCGCTCATGCTCATCACGCTCCCAGTAACTCGGTCCTACAGGTTCATGGAAGTCGCTGGTAGCGACCAGGTAGCCCTCGTCGTCGACTGCGATAGGCAGCTGGGGGAGAGGCCGGCTGGCCGGGCCAAAGATAACCTTGCATTCCTGGGTCAGGTCGAAGGTTGACTGGTGGCACGGGCACAGCAGGTGGTGGGTCTGCTGCTCGTACAGGGCAACAGGGCAACCAACGTGGGTGCAGATCTTCGAGTAGGCGACGATCCCGTTGTAGCTCCAGTTTTCACGGCCCGCGGAGGGCGTGAGGGAGTCCGGGTTCAGGCGCATGAGCAGGACGACGGCCTTGGCTTTCGCGTTCAGCTTGCCTTCCTGGAGCTCGTTCAGGCCTTCCGGAATCACGTGGAAGGCGGAGCCGATGGTGACGTCCGTGGCCTTGATGGGGGTGCCATCAGGGTCCCGGGTGAGCCGCTTGAGCTTGCCGCCCTCAGGCGCCCACATCGTGTGCGCCAGTTTGTCGTCGGGACGGGGACCGAGATCACCGAAGACGGCCAGTGCCGGCAGGGGAGCGAGTGCGACGGCGCCCAGAAGGGTGTTGCGGATCAGTGGACGGCGCTTGATGCCGGTTTCCTCCACGATGTCGTCCACAATGCGGACGGCAGCAAGGCGGTCTTCCTCGGTGCGGATCGCGTGGCGCTCTTCCGAAACCTCATGGTCAGGCATGAGTGCCTTGGCCCAGTGGACGATTCCGGTGCCGATGCCGAGCATCGCGAATGCGGTGCCGACACCCAGAAGTATGTTCTGGAGCCGAATGTCGGCGATCGTGGAATCACTTCCAAGGTCGATGGCGAAGTACGCCACCAGGAATATCAGGGTGCCAACGACCGAGGTCCCGAAAAGAAGGGCTACCTGCCGTTCTGCTCGCTTAGCGGCCCTCGGGTTCGTGTCAGCCAGGCGCAAACGGTGCGGGGGAATTCCAGGATCCTGGAACTTCTCCACCTCATTCTGACCAGCCGTAGCTACGGTGCCCGAGTGGCTCGGACTGCCGTCACTATGGTTGCCCATAATTCGCCTCATCCTTCTCTCGTCCCGGCGTGTGCCGAGTTAGTTTTCAATTCAAACTGCTGACGCATCAGCAGAAATTCTTACAGGTGCAAGTCCGGTTAGGACGACCGGGACGTCAGCCAGATGGTGAAGGCGATGATGACGCCCAGGCCGGCGATCCAGACAAAGAGGCCTTCGGAGACCGGTCCCAAAGCGCCAAGATCGTTGCCGCCGGGTGAACCGTTGGCTTCAATCTGCTTCAGGAAGGTGATGATGTCGCGCTTGCCCTCAGGAGAGACGTTGGCGTCATTGAAGACCGGCATGTTCTGCGGGCCGGAGACCATGGCCTCGTAGATGTGCTTGCCGGAGACGTCCGCCAGGGCCGGGGCGAACTTGCCCCGGGTCAGAGCACCGCCAGCAGCGGCGGCGTTGTGGCACATGGCGCAGTTGGTGCGGAACAGCTCGCCGCCCTTGGCAGCGTCGCCCTTCTCATCGAGGACACCTGCTTCGGGGATGGACGGGCCGGGGCCGAGCGAGGCGACATATGCGGCCAGCTGCTGGGTCTGTTGGTCGTTGAACTGGGCGGGCTTCTTGTAGGCCTGCGGGCCATTCATCTCCATGGGCATGCGGCCTGTGCCGACCTGGAAGTCAACGGCGGCTGCACCGACGCCGACCAGGGAAGGTCCGGACTGCGAACCGCTGGCACCCATGCCGTGGCATGTGGCGCAGTTGGCCGCAAAGAGCTTGCCGCCTTCTGCTACGTCACTTGCGCTGGCGCTCGTGGTGTCGGCCTTGGCCTGGTTGACGGTGGTCGCAACGGCGTACAGCCCACCAGTGACCAAGAGGCCCAGCAGCAGCAATGCAATGGCTGCCAGTGGGTGACGTCGCTTCTGCGAGAGTGCCTTCACGTGGTGGTTCCTTTATTCGATCCTGCGTTGGCTCCGGGAGCCGATTCTGAAATTCTACCTCTTGTAAAAAAGGGTGGAGCAGCCTACTTGAGGACGTAGATGACCAGGAAGAGGCCGATCCAGACAACGTCCACGAAGTGCCAGTAGTACGAGGTGACGATCGCCGACGTTGCCTCAAAGTGGCCGAACTTCTTCGCAGCGAAGGAGCGGCCGATAATGAGCAGGAACGCGATCAGGCCGCCGATGACGTGCAGGCCGTGGAAGCCCGTCGTGATGTAGAAGGACGAGCCGTAGGCATTGGCGGACAGCGTGACGTGCTCGGAAACAAGCATGGCGTACTCGGTCGACTGGCCTGCCACGAAGAAGGCGCCCATGAGGAACGTGAGGATGAACCATCCGTTCATCCCCCAGCGGGTAAAGCTCAGGCGTCCTCCGGTGCGGCGCGGCTGGAGCCGCTCGGCAGCGAAGACGCCCATCTGGCAAGAGAAGGAACTTGCCACGAGGACGATGGTGTTTACGAGCGCAAAGGGAAAGTTGAGCTTGGCTGTCTCATCGGCCCACATCTGTCCGGAAGTCGAACGGAGTGTGAAGTACATGGCGAAGAGACCGGCGAAGAACATCAACTCACTGGACAGCCATACTACGGTTCCAACAGAAACCATGTTCGGGCGGTTCAGCGTCGGGTGCGCCGGGGTACTGGGGGCATGGGTCGCAGATGTCACATAGACATTATGTCTATAAAACTCTGTCCTGCCCAACGCAAACCGCGTTTTCGGAGGACTTTTTCTACAAAGACGCGAATTCGCGCGGAAAAGTTCCCGGCACCGTTCACATTGGTCTTTGCGCCGCCCACCTCGATAGCATCAGGAGGTGACTTCTCAGGCATCTGCACAGGCGGCAGGCAACACCTGGCCCCGGCTCATCAACGCACTCATCAACGGCACTGACCTTACGGCCGGGAACACCGAGTGGGCGATGAATTCCATCATGTCGGGTGAGGCCACTCCCGTGCAGGTGGCCGGATTCCTCGTGGCGCTGCGCGCCAAGGGCGAGACGGTGGATGAAGTAGCGGGACTGGTCGAGGCGATGATCGCGAACGCCAACCCCATCGATATCGCAGGCGAAAAGCTTGACATTGTCGGAACCGGCGGAGATCAGCAGAACACCGTCAACATCTCCACTATGGCGGCCCTGATCGCTGCCGGCGCTGGGGCTAAGGTGGTCAAGCACGGCAACCGTGCGTCGTCCTCCACGTCGGGCTCCGCCGACGTCCTTGAGGCCCTGGGCGTCAGGCTGGACCTGCCGATTCCGCGTGTAGCACTGAACGCGGAGGAGGCCGGGATCACGTTCTGCTTCGCGCAGGTGTTCCACCCCTCGATGCGCCATGCCGCGGTCGCCCGCCGCGAGCTCGGGGTGCCGACCGCGTTCAATTTCCTGGGTCCCATGATTAATCCCGCCAACGTGCAAGCGTCAGCTGTCGGCGTCGCCAATGAAACAATGGCCCCGCTGGTGGCCGGTGTGCTGGCCAAACGGGGCAGCCGCGGACTCGTGTTCCGCGGCAACGACGGGCTCGACGAACTGACCACCACGGGCCCGTCCCGGGTGTGGGAAATCCGGAGCGGCGGGGTGACGGAGCAGATGTTCGATCCGCGCCGGCTCGGCATCCGCCAGGCGACGCTCGATGAGTTGCGGGGCGGTGACGCGGCGGCCAACGCCGCCGTCGTGCGTGCCGTCCTGGCCGGCGCTCCGGGGTCCGCCCGCGAAGCTGCGATGCTGAACGCTGCCGCCGGTCTGGTGGCCTACGACCTCGACGCCGCCGGTCCGTTCGCGGACCGCATGGCTACTGCTTTGAAGCGTGCCGAGGAGTCCATCGAGTCAGGCGCCGCCAAGGCCGTGCTGGACAGGTGGGTCGCCCTCTCGCAGGCTGCCTAAGGGTAACGCGGCCGGGGACTTCTCCGGCAGGAAGACGCAAACAACGCACGGCCCGGCATTCTGCCGGACGATGCGTTCTGTGTCCGTGGCGGCGCGGTTACTCCTCGAACCCGAGCGCGAAGGCCGCGTCGAGATCGTGCTGCGAGTAGGCCCGGAAGGCGATCTGGGTGGTGGTGTGCACGACGCCGGGCACCTTGGAGAGCTTGTCCGCGATGGCATCCGCCAGGTCCTCATGCTTGGCAACCCTGGCGATGGCGATGAGGTCCCATTCACCGGTCACGGAATAGACCTCGCTGATGCCCTGAATGGCGGAGATTTCCTCCGCGGTCTCCGGGATGCGGGAGGCATCTGTCTTGATCAGGACGAAAGCGGTGACCACGTGTGAACCTTTCCGGATCTGTTGCGCCGTTGCTCGCCCGTTTCCGGGCGCTTGCCGGGCCCTTGGCGGCCCGTGCCATGCTCCTGCAAGCCTAGTACATCAGGCCTGACGGCGGCGTGTCCTGAAGCGTCTCACGCCGGCCGTTCCCAGCCGGTAGCCGAGCAGGAATACTCCGAGACTGATCAATGCCACGATCACGAACGGCACGACCACGACCTGGCCCGTGACTGCCCGCAGGAGCATGCCCACAACCACGGTGCCGAGCCAGACACCGACGCCAGCCGGCCAAGGCGCCAGGGGAGCGTGCCACAGGCGCAGGGCCAGCCAGGCCACGGCCGCTCCGGCGAGGAACGGCCAGGCCGTGGCGAAAACGCCGGTGATGATGTCCCCGCGCTGGTGGGCGTCGCGGCCGATGGCGGCGAAGAGGAGGATCAGGAGCGCATCGGCGCTTGCGGCGAGCACGGCCGGCCGTTTGGGGTTGAATGTTTTGGTGGACCCGTCGGCTGACGGGCGGGGGAGCGGTGATGACGAAGGCATGCCTCCAAGCCTAGTCCGGCCGGGCCGGGGCTCTTGCTGTCGGGTCCCCGCAGGGTGTCAAATCCTTAACAGGATGCGCCTACGAGGCACGATGCTGATGATGGATACGACTCCAGGAGGTACTCATGCCTGCGAAAGGCGCAAAAGTCCCCGCGAGAACCCCTGGCCGGGGCGCATCTGATCTCAGGCGCGCCGACGCGTCTGACGGGCCGCCCCCTGAGCGCCCGGAGAAAATCCGAAACGTCGCGCTCGTGGGTCGTTCCGGGGCGGGCAAGACGATGCTGGTCGAGGCACTTCTGGCCGCCACCGGTGCCATTACGCGGATGGGGTCGATCGCCGACGGCACCACCGTGAGCGATTCGGATCCGTCCGCTATCCATCAGCAGCGTTCCGTGACGCTCTCGGTGGTGCCTGTCGTGGTCGGGGACGTCAAACTGAACCTCCTGGACACCCCGGGGTACACGGACTTCATCGGCGAATTGCGCGCCGGACTCCGCGCGGCGGACGCCGCGTTGTTCGTCGTGTCGGCGGTCGACGACGTCGACGCCGCGACCGCAGCCGTCTGGAGCGAGTGTGCCCGGCTCGGGATGCCCCGCGCGGTCGTGATCAGCCGGCTCGACCATCCGCGGGCGGACTTCGACGCGGCCCTCGCCCGATGCCGGTTCGCCTTCGGCGACTCCGTGATGCCGCTCTACCTTCCCGTCGGCTCGGCCGGCGCGGTTACCGGATTGCTCGGGATCCTGTCGGGGACTGTTGCAGGACCTGCTCCGACAGACACGGGGCCCGCCCGCCGGGACGCGACCGACGTCGAACGTGCCGCGTCGGAGACCGCACGGACGGCGCTCATCGAAGGAATCATCGGCGAGAGCGAGGACGAGACGCTGATGGACCGGTACCTCGGCGGCGAAGAGATCGCGCCCGAGTCGCTGGCCGACGATCTGGAGACAGCAGTGGCCCGTGGATCCTTTTATCCCGTGCTCGCCACTTCGGCGGAGACCGGCGTCGGCATGACCGAGCTCCTGGAGGTCCTCACCCGTGCGTTCCCGGCACCGATCGAGCGGGAACTGCCGAAAGTGTCCGACCTTGACGGCACGCCGGCCGGACGGCTGGACTGTGATCCGGCCGGCGCGCTGGCAGGCGAGGTGGTGCGCACGACCACCGATCCGTTCCTGGGCCGCGTCTGCCTTGTCCGCATCTTTTCCGGCACGCTGCGGGAGGACACCGAAGTGCATGTGGCCGGGCACGGGCTGGCGGACCGGGGCCATGAAGACCATGACAGTGACGAGCGGATCACCCACCTCTACTCCCCGCTCGGTGCCAGCCTGCGGCCGGTGCCCTACTGCGTGGCGGGCGACATCTGTGCGCTCACCAAACTGGGAACCGCCGAGACAGGTGACACCATTTCGGCCAAGGAGATGCCGCTGCTGATCCAGCCCTGGGAGATGCCGGAACCGCTGATGCCTGTAGCGATTGAGGCTGCCTCGCACGGAGATGAGGACGCCCTGGCCAAGAGCCTGGGAAAAGTTACCGCCGGCGACCCGACCCTCCGGGTGGAAAGGAACGTCGAAACACATCAGCTGATTTTGTGGTGCATGGGTGAGGCGCACGCGGACGTCGTGCTGGGCAGATTGCGCGACCAGGGCGTGAACCTGCAGACAGTCGGAGTTATGACGCCGCTCCGGGAGACGTTCGCTGCACCGGCCGCCGGCCACGGACGGTATGTGAAACAATCCGGAGGCCACGGGCAGTACGCCATCTGTGACATCGACGTCGAGCCTCTCGGCCGCGGTGCCGGGTTCGAGTTCGTGGACAAGACGGTGGGCGGCGTGATTCCCGGGGCGTTCATCACCTCCGTGGAGAAGGGCGTGCGGTCACAGATGCAAAAAGGCGTGTCCGCGGGATTCCCGGTAGTGGACATCCGCGTGACGCTGGTCGGCGGAAAGACGCACAGCGTCGACTCCTCTGACGCGGCATTCCAGGCGGCCGGGGCACTGGCCCTGCGGGAGGCCGCGGCCGCGACCCGCATCCAGCTGCTGGAACCTGTCTCGGCCGTCACGATCAGCGTTGCAGACGAATACGTCGGGTCGGTGATGAGCGACTTGTCCTCCCGCCGTGGGCGCCTGACCGGAACCTCGTCCGGCGGGGGAGGCGGCACCGACATCAGTGCCGAGGTCCCGGATCAGGAACTTTTGCAGTACGCGCGTGACCTGCGTGCTCTGACCGCGGGCAGCGGCCGCTTCCGCCGGACCTACCTGCGGCACGAACCGGTGCCCCCAACCGCTGCTCCCGCGGCGAAGAAGGTGTGACGGCCGCGGCGCGGTTGAACTTCGGGATCAAACCTCGCCGGCGAGCAGGTCACGGACATGTGAGTAGTTCTGCACCAGTGTCGGCGTACCGATGCCGATCCGCCGTTCGGCGACTCCGACGACGTCGACGGATGTCTTCCGCGTGACCCTGACAGCCGGCCTGCCTTCGACAATGACCTCCCAGTGTGCCCCGGGAATCGTGCGGGTCAGGACATCGCCGTAGAACATGCCGACCGCCCTGGCGAGCCCGGCCAGGGCTTCACTGCCGCGGGCCTCCTCGATGAAAAGGTCGACGGCGGCCAGGCCCCGGGGCGAGCGCGGGAGTTCCCGGCCCCTTACCCGAAACTCCCTTCGTAGGTCTTCATAGCCGCCGACATTGGTGGGGGGTGCTTTCGTTACGGCGTGGGAATCAACCTTCTTGTACTCGGCAAAGTATCGGCTCGTGCCGGGCGGGAGGTCCTCCAGCGGCTCCGGATCGTCAGCGACACCGTCGGCAGTATTGTCCATGGCGGCAGACTACTCTTACGGGTATGTTCAGGGCTTCAGCGCGGCCATCCGCACCGTCGGCAGCGGTCCAACGACGATCGACGATCTCCTTGCCGGCAGTCGAAACATGGCCGGGACGAGGATCACCGTGAACCGCGCCCCATCAGCGGACGGTACGCAGGCCGCCGTCGTTTTCGGCTGGGGTCCGGTAATTGCCGGGGACGAATTTTCCTATACGGGCGCGCCGGACCCGTTGAAGTGGAACGTCTACAACGGTCCGGGGCATGCGGGCAACGGGAACCGGAGCCCGCTCGCCTGGAACGTGGACGGCAGCGTCGCTACTGTCAGTGGTGACCTTTCCGGCACTACCGGCGGCATGTCAGCCAAGTTTGCCCGGCAGCGATACGGCCGCTGGGAAACCCGGATGAGAACCAGTGTCCGGGATCCCAAATACCACCCCGTCCTAATCCTGTGGCCGAACAACAACACGTCCTCCAACTGTGCCGAGGTTGACTACGCCGAAGGAACGTCCGACACGGGCAGGGTCAAGTTCTTCTTGCACTACGCATGCAGCGGCTCGAGCTTCCAGACTCAGGCAGCGCAGCCGGTCGATACCACCGAGTGGCACAACTACGCGGTCCAGTGGACCGCTTCCGGCATCACCGGATACGTCGACGGCGTGCAATGGTTCACCGACACGAACCCCGCACACCAGCCCACGGTCGGGATGCACCAAACGGTCCAGCTCGACTGGTTCCCGGACGGGACTGCCACCGTGCCAAGTCAGATGCAGGTCGACTGGATCCGCGTCTACAACTGACGCGATGTTCACCGCGCCACTCAACCCCTGCAGCCTGGAGCGGCCCGCGGGTTCGCGGGTTGCGCAGGGCTGTCAGGAGGCCACCCTTGGAGCCCGACCCAGGGTGAAAACGTTGTGCCGCTTCGTGACAGGTCCCGCGCCCACGGATATGCTCCGATCAATATCGGCCTTCAAGGGAGCAGGATGAAGCGCACTCCGCTGTGGCGATGCGTGCCTTCCATCCTTTTCGTCGGCCTTCTGATGACCTCTTGTGCCGCGACGATCACGGGCGAGCCCGGAGCGGCCGTGCCAGCCCCGCCCCCGGCTTCCCGGAATTCGCCGTCCCAGTCCGCGCCCCCCGGCGAAACCTGTGCGACGTTCCTGCCGTTAGCACCTTGTTCCCCGTACGTCAGCATTTCCGGCACGGCAAGTGGGAAAGATCTGTCCTGGCCGGCCTCGGGCGTTGTCACCGTGCAATTAACCACGGTGGAAGGGTCCCTCCAGCTGGCCGTTAAGACTCTGTGCAATCCGATGGGCGGACCCGCGACTATCACCGGGCGTACGCTCCAGGTCGGGAAAATTGCCGTCGGCGCAATGGGGTGTGCCGGCGAGGCGGCAGTCCAGGAACAGTGGGTCCTGCACTTCCTGCAGCGCCCCATCGAGATGACATTCACCGACGGCATGCTCCACTGGACGAGCGGCCCAGACACGCTGACGCTTAGAGGCACCTAGCCACGACCGTCCTAATCTGAGGTCGGGCACTTTGAGTGCCGGGGCCTTTCGTGTCGGTCCGCCGCCAGCGGACGACGCCTTTCCTTCAACGCAACTACGCTGTACTCAACTCCCGGGGCACCAAGGAGGGCCCCGCATGAGCAGTGCAGATCCACGATCAGGAAAGTGAATGATTATGGCCAGTATTGACGGCACTCCCACGAGGCTGCACCACGAGGCCCTGCTGCGCCGCGGGCTGCGTCTTGAATACGCGACCCTGGGCTGGAACGTGATTGGCCTCGGCGTCCTGGCCGCCGCCGCCCTTGGCGCCGGATCGCCGGCTTTGGCCGGGTTCGGTCTGGATTCCCTGATCGAGGTCTTCGCTTCACTGGTCGTGGTCTGGCAGCTCAAAGGCATCCACAACTATCGCGAGACCCGGGCGATGCACCTGATCGGGGCGGCCTTCGCGGTCCTCGCCGCGTACCTTGTCATCCAGCTGGTCATTGTCGTTGCCGCCGGACTGCGCCCCGCCACCTCCGGCTTGGGTATCGTGTGGACGGCCCTGACCTTCGTCATCATGCTCGCCCTGTCCCTGGGCAAGATACGCACCGGGGAGGCCTTGGGCAATCCGGTGCTGCGCGCCGAAGGGAAAGTGACCCTGGTCGATGCGTACTTGGCGGGTTCGGTCCTGGCCGGGCTGGTCCTGAACTCCCTCTTCGGATGGTGGTGGGCCGACCCGCTCGCCGGGGCCGTCATCGTCTACTACGCCGTCCGCGAGGCACGCCACGCCTTGACGCACACTGCCGACGAGGCAGCGGCATGAACTGGTGGGATACGGGGATCGCCGTCATCGGCGGCGTGGTCCTGATCTACGCCGTGCTGCTGGTTCTGTTGGCCCTCTACGCCCGGAAACACCCGGAGACGGTGAGCATGAGGGAAGCCCTGCGGCTGCTGCCGGATCTGCTGACACTGCTGCGCCGGCTGACCGCCGACCGCACCCTGCCTCGCAGCACCGGGTCCGGCTACTTCTGCTGCTGACCTACCTTGCCTCACCCATCGACCTTGTCCCGGACTTCATTCCGGTCATCGGGTATGCCGACGACGCCGTCATCGTGGCGCTGGTCCTGCGCTCGGTCATCCGCACAGCGGCCCGCGGCCAACTGGATCGTCACTGGCCCGGAACACCGGCCGGACTCGCCATCATCCAACGGCTCGCCGGTGCGGCCGCCGCATGAGCGCTCCTGGGCATGCAGTGATCCCGACGCCCAGCCGAGTAGGTTGAGCACATGCTGATTTCCAAGCTGCACCACGCGGAGCCCGACATCGACGTCGAGCAGGTCACTCTGATGATCAGCGACCAATTCCCCTCATGGGCCAGGCTGCCTCTGGAGCCCGTGCCGTCCAGCGGGACGGATAACGTCATGCACAGCCCGCCACTTCCCATCAGCCAGCCCGGCTGCCTTGTCGCGATCGCGGCGGTACATGGCGGAGTGGTCAAGGAAATCTGCCCGTCCGGTCGCCTCCGCGCGGCGGTCCGTGAATTCCGCTAGTTCATCCAGCCTGGTTGCGAGGGTTTCAAGGACCTCACGGGGCTCGAAAGGGAGGCCATAGGCCTTGGTCAAGGCATCGAGCCGTGACCATCTCTCATTTCCGCCTGGAGCCGCCCCGCCGCCATTTTCTCCCAACGGCACAAGCCGGTATGCCAGGTAGGCGAAGTCCCAGACTCTTGGGCCCGGCGATGCTGTATCGAAGTCGATGAGCCCTGCAAGTTTTCCGTGCCGGAAGACCATGTTGTAGGGTGCGACGTCGTTGTGGCACACGACCTCTGCCGGTTGATGGGTCGGCAATTGCCATTGGAGATCCGCTCGGGCAAGCCCAACGCTGGCGTCGTGGATGCGTCGCAGGAGAGTCCCGGCGTCGTGCAGGATCGACGGATCCCACACCCACGGCGGAAGCGGATAGTGCGCTGCCTCGCCCGGCATGAAGGTGAGGACTTCACGGCCATGGTGGTCCATGCCGAGTGCTTCGGGGACTTCGGTGATGCCCGCGGCCCGGAGGGCGTCGAGGAATGCATGTACGGCTGGTGTCCATGGCCCGGCGCCCCGCCGAACGGTCTGGCCAATGCGCGTTACGACAGACGAATTACCGCCGGCAAGATCCTCTTCCTCATCCACCGATCCAATCTAACGCCCCCCGGGCTGTCGAGGCCGCGCCACTCGCGGCGGCGTCGCGCGCGGCCTGGGTGCTGGCGAAGATGTCCGGCTTCGGCACCGCCGTGCCGTGCGCCAGGGCGTCGATCCATTGATCTGTGGTCAGCACGGAGGCGAAACGTGATTGCAGAACGATGAGGACAGCTTTGTGCAGCCCTTCCGCCGTCAGCGCGCCGGCGCGGTTCGCCATATCGAGCGTTCCGGTGGCGTCGGAGAGGAACTCAACGCCAAGGCCCCGGTGTACGGCGTCCCGGGCAGTGGATTCATCGCAATTCTGGGTCATGTACCCGCAGATGACGACCGTATCGACGCCGTGTCCGGCGAGCCACCCGGCCAGGTCCGTGCCTGCGAAGCAGGACGGCAGGGTCTTTTGGATCAGATGGTCGTTCGGGCGGCCCGCGACCGTTGGGTGAAGGGCAAATCCGTGACTGCCCCGCGCGAAAATGGGCGACGTTTCGGGGGCCGTCTGTTGGACGACGACCACAGGGATGCCTGCGTCCCGTGCCGCGTCCATCGCTGCGCCGATTTTCACCAGGCTCACGGCAAGGGGCGGGTAGCTGACGGGGAGATTGCCGGAAATATATTCGTTCTGCACGTCGATGACGAGGAGGGCGCGGTTCAATGGGATCGATTCCTTCCTCTGTCGCTGCCACTAGGCCGGGCAGCCTTGCCACGGGCTGCCGGACCGCTATGCAGGGCCACGAGTGCGGCCCTGGCCGCGCGGTGGACATGCCGGTGAACTCGATGGCCACCGGGTGGAGGCCATCCGGCGGCCAGCTCGGCGCGATGCCGGGAGTCCAGCCGCAGTAGGTCTTCGGCTCCTAAAACGTTCATTGTTCTTGCCTCTCAAGGTGCGGGGTCGTTGCGGGCATGGGGGTTTCGGCTGCGGCTGGCTAGTCCGCCGCCGAGGATCGCGGCAGCGGGCGCGACCACGAGGAAAGAATGATGTCGAAACTGTCGACCATCCGGTCGAAACTCTCGTCAACATCGCGGGGCATGCCGAATCCGTGGGCGGCCTCCAGGCCGGCCCACCCGTGGAGTGCCGCCCGGAGGGCGCGGACCGCGTCAACGGCATCGTCGCCGGTCAGGTTGTAGCCGCTGAGTGCGGCCGTCACGACGTCGAGCACGGCCGCCGCCGCGGCGAGGTGTTCGCCGTCGTCCGCTTCGGGTGCGCGAACGCTGAATGCGTAGCGGCCCGGATGTTGCCTGGCGTAGCTGCGGTAAGCGGACGCCAGCGCGCGGAGTGCGGCCTCACCGCTACGCCCCACCGCGGCGGCCGCTAGGTCAGCGGCGAGTTCGCGCAGGGCCAGGAGCGATAATTCCCGATGCAGCGCGTCGAGGCTCGCGACGTGGTTGTAAAGACTCGGGGTTTTCACTCCGAGCTCCCTTGCAAGGGTGGCCAGACCGAGCGGCCCCAGACCATGGGCGTCGATCAGGGTCGCGGCGGCCTCCACTACCCGCGCCTGGGTCAGTCCTGCCCTAGCCACCGGCCGGGAGTCCCTTCAGGAACGACACGACGGCGGGGGATACGGCCCCGGCTGCCTCCGCCTGGGGGTAATGACCCGCATCCGGGACCAGGAACACCTTGCCGTGGAGTCGATCGGCGACATGTGCGGCCTCCGCCTTCGGATCGGCGAAATCCGGATCCTTCTCGCCCATGATCACCAGGCTCGGTACGTTCACTTCGGCCAGTCGCGCCTCGACCGGCGCATGGGAGGTATGAGTGGTCCTGGTGAAAGCCTGCCAGTAGTCGGGCCGTCGCAGGCTGTCGTCCGCCGCCTTGGCATGCTCCGCGAAACCAGCTGGCTTGCGCCCTGGATAGAGGCTCTTGAAGTAGCCGCGCCACATCAACCGACCCCATGGCCGGAGTAGCGCCAGCCTGAAAATAGCGGCCATGACGGGGTTCATGGCCGGGTTGCGGACAAAGGGACCGATCAGGACGAGCGCGGTGATGAGGTGCGGCGCTTCGGCAGCCGCCCACGCTGCGGCCCCCGCGCCCATGGAGTTGCCGATGACCGCTGCCGGCCCGCCAAGCTCCGTGACCAGGGCAATGATGTCGTTTCCGGTGGCGACGTCGTCGTACTCGGCAAAAGTCGCATCGCTCCCGCCATGCCCCCGCAGGTCCATGACGGCGACCTTGTAGCCGGACTGGGTGAGCGCTTCAGCCAGAAAGCGGTAGACCGTCCGGAGGTCTCCCATACCCGGCACGCATACGACGAGGGGGCCTTCGCCTTGAAGGTCGTACGCAATTCGGCCGCCCGGGCGGGCCAAGTAGTGCCGGTGGAGTGTGGTGGGTTCATGCATGGTGCTACCTCCTTGGATGTACTACGCTGTGTAGCTAAAATACTAAGGCTATTAGTTTTAGATTACAAGAGGTTCCCGGGAAAGTCCGAGGGCACTAATATTTGTCGCCAGGGTGTGCCCCAAGCCAACAGGAGGACCTCATGACTACGCTGTTCGATCGGCCCAACGCGGCCTTGCTGGTGATCGACGTCCAAAATGGCGTGGTTGCCGGCACGCATCAGCGCGACGCGGTGGTCGCCAACATCGGAACTCTCATCGGCAAGGCCCGCGACGCAGGGGTCCCGGTCGTCTGGGTGCAGCACTCGGACGAACAGCTGGAGAAGGGGAGCGGCGCATGGGAGATTGTGCCGGAGCTGGCGCGCCAGGACTCGGAAGCGCTCGTTCACAAGAAATACAGCGATTCCTTCGAGGACACCGACTTGGAAGCGGTCCTGGCGAAAGCCCACGTAGGACGGGTTATTGTCACGGGCGCCCAGACGGATGAGTGCATCCGGTCCACAATCCATGGCGCTTTTGTGCGGGGATATGACGTGACGCTCGTCGGCGACGCACACACGACGGAGGACCAGAGCGCATGGGGCGCTCCGCCGCCGGACCAGGTTATCGCGCATACGAATCTGTATTGGCGGGGGCAGTCGGCGCCGGGCCGAACCGCCCGGGTCGCAGCGACGAAGGACGTGACGTTCGGCTGCTGAGCAGGTTGCCACGTGGCCGGGTCAGGCCAGGTTGCAAGAGGCCGGTGAAAAGGTCAAGGACGTCCGGTAGGGAACGCTGTGCGGCGTCCCGCCAAAGCGATGACGAGGGCGGTGAGGGCGAGCCCGATCATGGCGACGGGCAGGACCATGCCGTTGTAGCTGCTGATCAGGACGGCGCCGGTGACACCGGCAGCGAAGATGGCGAAGTTGAAGGCGACGCCGAGCATGGAGTTCGCGACGTCGGCGTTCTCGCCGCTTGCTATGCCGATCGCGGTCTGCAGCTGGGCTGCCGCACCTCCAAAGGCGATGCCCCAGAGGGCGATTGCGATGAGGACAGCGGCAACTGACTCGTGACCGACAACGAAGATCACGCCGGCGGTGATAAACAGGGCGATGCTGAGGACGACCAGGGCCCGGAGGGCGCGGTCAATCACGGCTCCGGTGATGCCGATGCCGATCAGCGCGGCGACGCCGAAGGTCACGAGGGCGAGGTCGACCGGGAGTTGAAGGCCGGCGGAGCGGAGATAGGACGCGATGTACGTGTACACGATGTTGTGCGCAAGCATCCACGTGACGATGACAGCGAGGATGACCGCGACGCCGGGAATGGCGAGGACGCGGATCAACGGGACGCGGAACGCGGGACGTTGACCGGCGGCATCGGGGACCGCGGCGGCGGCGAGTATGGCCGTGATGATCGTCAGAACCGAGAGCACGCCGAAGGACCAGCGCCAGTCGAATGTTGTCCCCAGCCAGGAACCGAAGGGAGTTCCGAGTGCCAAGCCGATCGGGGTGCCAATCGACGCGACCGCCAGAGCCCGGCCGGCGAGTTCGGGAGCCGTGATGCGGCGTGCATATCCGGCCAGCATCCCCCATATCAGCCCGGAGAAGGCGCCGGCGAGGATCCGCGCCCCCAGAGAGAGCGCCAGGTCACTGGAAACCGCGGTGATGATGTTGGCAGCAAGGAATCCCAGGATGCCGACGACGAAAACTGGCTTTCGGCGCATGCCGCGGGTCAGGGCAACCGCGGGCATCGTCGCGACCACTGTTCCCAGGGCATAGGCGCTGACGAACTGCCCCGCGGTGCCCTCGGTGATGTTCAGGCCCGCTGCGATTTGCGGCAGCAGGCCGGCGGGCATCGTTTCAGTGGCGATAAGGATAAACCCCATCAGGGCCATGACCAGCAGTGCAGCCCAGGGCAGCCGGTCCCGGCGGGCAAGGACCGGCGCTGGGGCAGAAGCTGTCGGCTCCTCAACAGCACCCGGGTCCTCGTGGGGCAAGGCTTCCGGGCGCACGTCAGTCACGTCCCCGGTGACCGCCGTCGTCGGCCCTCTCACGGTGGGCAGGGGCCATTCGGCCTTCACAGGCTTCTCTGGCGGTTGCCGCCCAGCTGGCCAGCAACCGTAAACCATCCTCGGAAGGCGAGGCTGGCTCGGCAGTGTAGGTAATCATGGTCAAACCCGGTGCGGCCGGCAGTTCCAGGGCATCGAAGTGTACTTCCAGGACGCCCACCACCGGGTGCCGGAACGACTTGATCCCGTGCAGGTGCAGGCGGACGTCGTGCTGTGCCCACCGTTTGCGGAAGTCTTCGCTGCGGGTCGACAGTTCCCCGACGAGGTCAGTCAGGCCCTTGTCGAACGGGTTGCGGCCGGCCTCGGTGTGCAGCATCGCTACAGACGTGTCGGCCGCCAGGTTCCAGTCCGGATACAGGTCTTTCGAGCGGGGGTTAAGGAACGCGAACCGGGCGAAGTTCACGGGCCGTGCCGGATCCTCGAATGCTGACGAATACAAGGCACGGCCAAGGTCGTTGATGGCGACGATGTCCAGACGGCCGCTTTGGACGAATGCGGGAATGCCCGTCATGCCGTCGAGGATGCGCTGCACGCTCGGGTGGATCCCCTGCGCGGGCTGTCGCCGCTTACGGGCGGCGGGGCCCGCGGCCCGGGCGAGGTTGAACAGGTGCTCGCGTTCGGCCTCGTTCAGCTTCAGCGCCCGCGTGATAGCCTCCAGGACCGAGTCGGACACGCCGGCAAGGCTGCCGCGCTCCACCCGGGTGTAATACTCGACGCTCACGCCGGCCAGCAGCGATACCTCTTCCCGGCGCAGCCCGGGTACGCGGCGCACCCCACCGAAGTTGGGCAGTCCCGCCTGCTCGGGCGTGAGCTTGGCCCGCCGGGAGGCGAGGAAATCCCGAATCTCATTCCGGTTGTTCATGCACACCACGGTACGTCCCGAAAGGGACACCGAGGCAGTCCCTGTCAGGGCCTGCCTCGTCAGAACCCCCATGGCGAGGACCGTCATGGGCGGCGTTTGGGAACGTCAGTCCAGGGCCCAGTTGCGGATCTCTTCAGGGTCCTCGCCGTGCTGGCGGGTGTAGTTCCGTGCCCGGAGTCTGCGGTCTTGAAGGGATTGGTGCAGACCCGGATGACGCCCGCGCAGCCCCGGCACCCGGTCAAGAACGTCGAGGGCGAGTTGAAAGCGGTCTATGCCGTTCAGCATGGCCATGTCGAATGGTGTTGTGGTGGTGCCCTCTTCCTGATAGCCGCGCACATGCAACCGTTCCTGGCTGCCATGCCGGTACGTGAGCCGATGGATCAGGGCGGGATAGCCGTGGTAGGCGAAGATGATCGGCCGGTCTGCCGTGAAGGTGCCCTCGAAATCCGGCGTTGAGAGTCCGTGCGGGTGCTCGCCGGCCTCCTGAAGCCGCATGAGGTCCACCACATTGACGACCCTGATCTTGAGGCCGGGCAGTTCCCCGGCGAGGAGCCGGGCCGCAGCGACCGTTTCGATCGTGGGAACGTCCCCGGCGCAGGCCATCACCACATCGGGTTCTTCGCCCGGAATTTCCGAGCCGGCGAAGTCCCAGATGCCCAGTCCCCGCCGGCAGTGGAGGGCAGCCTCGTTCGGGCCCAGCCACGTGGGAGAGGGCTGTTTGCCGCTGACCACAATGTTGATGTAGTCCCTGGATTCCAGGCAGTGTTCCATGACGGCAAGAAGGGTGTTCACGTCCGGTGGCAGATAGACACGGATGACCTCGGCCTTCTTATTCACGGCATGGTCAATGAACCCGGGGTCCTGGTGGGAGAAACCGTTGTGGTCCTGCTGCCAGACATGGGAGGAGAGGAGGTAGTTCAGCGACGCGACCGGCCGCCGCCACGGCAGTTCCCGGTGCACCTTCAACCATTTTGCATGCTGGTTGAACATCGAATCGACAATGTGGATGAAGGCTTCATAGCAGTTGAAGACTCCGTGCCGTCCGGTGAGGAGATATCCCTCGAGCCAGCCCTGGCACAGGTGCTCGCTGAGTACTTCAAGGACCCTTCCTGCCCGGGCCAGATGCTCGTCGACGTCGTCGATCCTGGACTGCCACACCTTGTCCGTCACCTCGAAAACGTTCTGCAGGCGGTTCGACGCGGTCTCATCCGGGCCGAAGAGGAGGAAATTGTCCGGGTTGCCGGTGATGACCTCTCCGAGCCAGGATCCCAGAGTGACCATCGGGCTGATCCGCTCGACGCCGGGCCGGGGCACCGGGACGGCATGATCGGCGTAGTCGGGAAGTGCGAGGGAACGCAGCAACGTACCGCCGTTGGCATGGTCCGTGGCGCTCATGCGGAGCCTGCCCGAGGGCGCGTTGGACGCGACCGCGGTGCGCAGCCGGCCGTCTTCGTCAAAGAGTTCATCCGGCCGGTAGGACTTCAACCAGCTTTCGAGCTGGGCGAGGTGCTCGGGGTTGGTGCGGACTTCGGACAAAGGCACCTGGTGGCTGCGCCAGGTGCCTTCGACCCGGAGACCGTCCACCGTCCGGGGACCGGTCCAGCCCTTGGGCGAGCGCAGGACGATCATCGGCCAGCCCGCCACGGCGGGGGAGACCCGTCCAGCCGAATCCTCGGTGCGGTCCGCGGCGCGGTGCCGGTCCTGGATGGTTCGGATTTCGGTCAGGCAGTCGTCGAGCGCCGCGGCGAAATCTTTGTGTGCGGCGGCAGTCGCTTCCGGATCGGGAACTGTCACGAAATGTGGCACATGGCCATAACCGCGTAAGAGTTGCTCGAGCTGGGCTTCCGGCATCCGGGCCAGGATGGTGGGGTTAGCGATCTTGTAGCCGTTCAGATGCAAGATGGGCAGCACCGCCCCGTCCGCGACCGGGTCCAAAAAGGTGTGCGAGTGCCAGCTCGCAGCCAGCGGCCCCGTCTCCGCTTCGCCGTCACCAATCACGACGGCGGTGATCAGGTCCGGGTTGTCAAAGACCGAGCCGTAGGCGTGGGCCAGCGAGTAGCCGAGTTCCCCGCCCTCGCTGATGGACCCTGGCGTTTCCGGGGCGGCATGGCTGGGGATCCCGCCAGGGTAGGAGAACTGCCGGAACAGCTCTGCCATGCCGGCCTCATCGGTTCCCACGTGGTTGTAGATTTCGGAATACGTGCCCTCCAGCCAGCCGTTGGCAACCACTGCGGGGCCTCCATGGCCGGGGCCGGCGATGAACAGCATGTCCTGCCGATCCCGGCGGATGACACGGTTGAGGTGCGCGTAGAGGAAGTTCAGTCCAGGGGTTGTTCCCCAGTGCCCCAACAGGCGTGGCTTGGTGTCCTCCGCGCCAAGGGGACTGCGCAGGAGCGGGTTGGAGCGCAAATAGATCTGTCCGACGGAGAGGTAGTTGGCGGCACGCCACCAGCGGTCCACTAAGGCCAACTCGTCGTCGAGAGCTGGATGTCCCGGTTGCTGGTCCTTGGCAGAATCGTCTCCGGTGCTGGCCGGGACCTGATCCAGGTGGCTCATTGGCAAGACCTCCGTTGTATGGGGACTCATTCGGGGCATGGTCAGTGACCATAGCAACACCTTCAGCCCTTGAGGGCAACTCATTCGGAAAGGACACTGACGTCGGCCTGCTCCGGTGATATCGACTGTGGGCGCTATTCGGCGGACGGCCGCTTTCGCTGCTGTTTCGTCGCCGACCGCTGTTCCTTTGCGGCGAGGCGCCGACGGTTTGAGCCCCGGGTGGGTTTGGTCGCCCGGCGGCGGGCCGCTTCGGGGGCGAGCCCCTCGGCCACGAGGTCGGAGAGTTTGGCCAGGGCGATCTCGCGATTGCGCAGCTGAGAGCGCCGTTCGGAGGCGGTCACGGTGATCACCCCGGCGATGAGACGTTGTCCGAGGCGCCTGACCAGCATCTGCCGCTGGCCATCCGAAAGCGCGGCCGAGGTGGTGACGTTCCACGAGAGTTCGACGCGGCTGTCCGAGGTGTTGACGTGTTGGCCACCCGGCCCGGATGAGCGAGAGAACCGCCAGCCGAGTTCCGACGCGGGAATCGTGAGTGCGGGCGAAACCTCCAGATCCATGCACCAAGCGTTGCACGATCCGGGCCCCCGTCCCAGGCAGCTCGCATGTTGCCTCCGGGGTCGCACCGCGGCGAGCCTGGCCTAGGCGTACCTGAGGCTGAGCAGAAGGGCCTTTAGCTGGGCGTACTGCTGACTCGCCATCCAGGCCCTCGCTGCGTCAGGCGTTGCGAAGACAGGCTGTTTAGCAGGGTCGAAGACAACAAAAGCTGACATGACCCCGTTTGGAAGGGTGACCTGATTGGATCCGGAACTGATCTGCGCCGGCTGGAACTCACCAGCGCGCCGGACATCCATGAAGTAGTACCTGAGGCTGCCATCGGCAGGCGCGGCAGGTTCCCCGGGGTAAGGGGAGGGCGCGGATAAGCCCTGGTCCATGGCGAAGCCGAACTCGACGGGTTCTCCGGCGGCCGCCGTGATCCCTTCCACCGGAACGTGTTCCAGGACAGTCCGCTGCACCCTGCCGGCGGCGCCGTCACCGTACATCCCGCTGAGGACGTGTGCCACACCTCGGATCCGGACGCATCCGAGACGACGGCGTTGACCGCTCCTGCTTTGGTCTCCGGGCTCAGGTACGGTCCCTGTTCGGTGCGAACAGTCCAACCTGCCGGATAGGTGAACGAGATGTGCCCGTCCGGGAAGGTGAAGGTCTGCAGTGCGGCGCCCCGGGGCGGCGCACCGGACGGGGACGGCCCGCCGCGATTGGGTACAGCGCCCGTCGGCGTCGGACCCGGCGTCGCCGTGGTGGCCGGCGGCGGTGTTGTCGCCGGCGTCGAGGTGTCCACCGGTGCCGTAGCGGAAAGCTGTGCCTCCGCCTGCGGATCTGCGCAGGCAGCCCCGACCAGGAGCAACCCGGCCAACAGGGGCGCTACGGCCAGTGAACGAAGCAGGGTGCGCGACTCCAACGTGGCCCCCAAATGATGTTGGGCGGGCGTTGACCGCCCATAGATGGCGAATACTCCGCAGTGACCTGCCCTGACATGGGACGCAGGGAGATGAACTCGGCTCGAGGTGCAAATCCGGAGCAGGCGTATGCCGCCCCCCAGGATGGTCCCTGCCGACCAGCGGTTCAGGATCTCCGCAAGGGGTCCGGTCAGGCCAGGCGGGCGACACTTCGGCGCGTCGGCCGCACGGTGGCACCGTCGGAAAACAGTTGCGGCGTTGCTTGTTGGATCCGTTGAACATCCTCGAAAACGCCGCGCAAGTGCAGGCGGAGGGAGCTGTCGGCGTCGGCCAGGTCGTTGGCTTCCAGGGCGTCCACTACTGCGGTGTGCTGTTGGATGAGCGTCGCGACGGGCCTCGTCTCCAGGAGGCTGAGGCGTCGTGCGCGGTCGAGGTGCGCCTTGGCGGAGTTGACGGCGGCCCAGGCGGATTCGTGCCCTGCCAGCCGGAGGAGCTCGCGGTGGAATTCCTCGTCCAGGCGGAAGAACTCCTCCACGTCGCTGCTGGCATCCGCGTCGGCCTGGCCTTGAAGTATCACGCGAAGCCCGGCAATGCCTGCATCGTCGACCGAGAGTTCGCGCAGGGAGGCGCATTCGATGGCCTCGCGGACGAACTGCGCTTCTGAGACCCTTCCCAGATCCACGAGCGAGACGAAGGAACCGATTTGCGGGTACACCTGCACCAGCCCCTCTTCCCTGAGCAGGATCAGGCTTTCCCGCACCGGCGTACGGCTGACGCCCAGTTCCTGCGCCAGCTCGTTTTCGGAGAGTGGCTCGCCCGGAGGGAGCTGCAGGGAAATGATGCGACGCCGGGAAAATCACGATCAGCGACGCCGTGGGGAGGACGCCGTCCGCACCGCCTGCAGCCGCATGATGGCGGAGGACGCTCTCCCTACGATCACCCTTCCGGCCTGGTATCGCATCATCGACACCCACGGGCTGGACGGCCTGAATGAGATCAACCATGGCTGATGCCACCAGCATCCTGCACGTTTCCCCCGTCATCCCGGTCGTGACCATCGATGACCCGCAACACGCTGTGCCCGTTGCCCGGGCGCTGGCTGACGGTGGCGTCCGCATCATCGAGCTCACCCTCCGGACGGCGAGCGCCCTTACCTCGCTCGAACTCATCGCCAGCGAAGTCCCGGACATTTGCGTCGGGGCGGGCACCATCCTCACCCCCCGGCCAGGCCGACGCTGCGGTGGCAGCGGGAGCCAGCTTCCTAGTGAGCCCCGGGGCGACACCGGGCCTGCTGGCACACATGCTGGCCATCGGACTTCTGGTGCTCCCGGGAGTTGCCACCGCCGGTGAGGTGATGATGGTCCTCCCGCAGGTGCAGTTCTGCCCCACAGGCGGCGTCAGCCTGGCATCAGCACACGGATACCTCGAGTTGCCGAACGTCTCCTGCGTGGGAGGCAGCTGGCTCACCCCAAAAGCGGCCATCGAAAACAACGGCTGGGAGCAGATCACCAAACTCGCCCGTGAAGCCGCCGGCCTCGTGCGGGACTAGGTGTACTCGGCCAGGACGTTGGTTACACGGTGAAAGGGTGAAGACCTCTTAGGTTGGTGGTTACCACACACACCTAACGACTAAGAGGTCTTCATGGTCCACCGTAATGCCCGTCTGACTCCTGCCGGTAGAGGCATCCTTGTCCAGCGCCGC
>NZ_JBFTIK010000014.1:0-113041 GCF_056394725.1 Arthrobacter sp. 10N418 | reverse complement strand
CCCTTCGGCGCGAGAAAAGCATTAGGGTGGGACACGAAGACCTCCGTTTGTGGAACTGGACTCTAGACAAGCCCCACTCCACTCGGAGGTCTTCTTCATGTCACCCCACCACGCCGAATGTCACCAACCTCCGTGGGTAATACACCTAGCCGGCGGGCCAGGGCACCCACGGAGGAAATCAGCTCCTCAAAACAGTGTTCCGGATTGTTCCCGGAGACAATCCGGGCGTTGGGCGGCAGCCCCCAGAGCCCGCGGAAGTCCGCAACCGTGGTGCCGATCAGCAGCGGTGACACGGTCTCGACGTCGACCGTGGCCAGTCGTGAGCCGAACGGTGTGCGTTGCACCGCGGCGCAGGCCGCGAAGGCGTCGTGCACGTGGGCGACATAGCCCTGGTCGTAGAGCCGGTGGAACTCCATGTAGAACCGGATCGCGTCGGACAGGCACGCCACGAGCGGGTTGCTGGAGGTACTGCGCAGCCCCTCGGGCTGTTCGGGCAGGACAAGCTCGGGGCCGTCCGCGCCGGCAGCCTCTGCGAGGCGCCGCAGGTGCTCCGGCCGCATTTCGATCCGTTCCGTGCTTTCCAGCGCGCACACGAGCGGCAGTTTGTCCTCGGGCAGCCCGCGGTAGGCCTCGAAGACCTCCTTGGCGGCGTGCGGGTCCACGGAGACGTTCCATTCGGCCGTCGGTGTGGTGTTGCCCTGGTAGTAAAAGCTGCCGCCCATGATGACGAGGCCTTTGAGCAGCCGCGGGAGCCCGGGCTCGCGCCGCAGCGCCAGGGCGAAGTTCGTCAACGGGCCGGTGATCAGCCCCGTGATCTCCCCCGGGTGTGCCCGGGCCTCCTCCACCCAGACGTCGACGGCGTGCCGGCTCGAGATCTGCTGCGCGGGCCGCGGCAGTTCGGCGTAGCCGATGCCTTGCGGCCCGTGGGTCTCTTCTGTCGTGACGAGCGGGATCTCCAGCGGCACCTCGGCGCCGATGGCCACCTCGATCCCCTGCCGGCCGCACAGCTCCAGCAGGGCCAGGTTGTTCAGGGCCACCTGCCGCGCGCCCACGTTCCCTGCGGTGCAGGTGATGGCCTGCACGTTTACCTGCGGGCGGGACAGAAGGTAGACCAGCGCCAGGGCGTCGTCAATGCCGGTGTCGACGTCCATCAGGATCGAGTGCGTAGCGGGAGGGGCCGCCGCGAAGCTGCTCATGGCCGGACCGCTCAGAACAGGGCCACTTTCGGTGTCCTGGGGAAGAGATCGTCGAGTTCGGCCAGCTCGGCGGCGCTCGGCTTCCAGGCGACCGCGGCAGCGTTCTGCCGGACCTGCTCCGGCTTCGTGGCGCCGGCGATGACGCTGCTGACGGAGGGCTGGGCGGCGAGCCAGGAGAAGGCAACCTGGACCTCGTTGAGGCCGCGTGCCGAGGCGAAGACGCTGAAGGCGTCCAGCTGTTCCCAGTCGGCGTCGTGGACCAGGTTGGTGCGGGTGTGGCTGAGCCGGGACCCTTCGGGGGCGGTGTCCCTGGCGTATTTCCCGGTGAGCAGGCCGTTGGCGAGCGGGAAGTAGGGCAGCACGCCCAGTCCGTACGCCTCTGCGGCGGGCGTGACCTCGAGCTCGGCGCGGCGGTCCAGCAGGTTGTAGTGGTTCTGGCTGGACACGAAGCGTGCTCCCCCGCGGGCCCGGGCCACGAATTCCGCCTCGGCAATCTGCCAGCCGGCCCGGTTGGAGTGGCCGATGTAGCGGACCTTGCCGCTGGTCACGAGCTCGTCGAGGGCAGCGAGGGTCTCGTCGATGGGGGTCAGCGGGTCCGGCGTGTGGAACTGGTAGAGGTCGATCCAGTCCGTGCCAAGCCGCCGCAGGGAGGCTTCAGCGGCTTTTATGATGTAGCGGCGGGATCCGCGGGCTCCGAAGTCTTCGCCGTTGGCCCCGCGCATATCCATGCCGAACTTGGTGGCGACGACGGCGTCGTCGCGGCGGCCGGCGAGGGCCGCCCCGAGCATGGTCTCGCTGAGGCCGGGCTCGCGGCCGTAGGTGTCGGCGACGTCGAAGAAGGTGATGCCGGCCTCCAGGGCGGCATGCACGACGGCGTCGGTCCCCTCCTGCGATTCGGTCGCGGTGCCCGGTCGGCCCAGATTGTTGCAGCCGAGTCCCACAACAGAGACAGTCAGTCCGGAATTTCCTACGCGGCGGTATTCAGTCATGGATTCACCCTATAACGGCCGGCCGCGCCGTCCCGGCAGGCAGGCGCTCCCGGGTCCGCTACCCGGCGGGCAGCTCCAGGCCGCATTCGTCCATGGCGTCCTGGATCTGGGCCAGCGTCCGCGGGCAGACCCCCGGCATGGTGGAGAGCGTTCGATGGCCGAGCTGCACGAGTTGTTCCAGCGTCTCCACCCCCACATGTGCGAGGGATCTGCGGGCTTGGCTCGCAATCCCTCGTGGAATCGGGGTGCGGCCTGGTTCAATCGCTTTCGGCGTCATGACGGGTGCCTTCCGTTCGGTTTGCCCCCAAAACTGATGTGTTCCTTGAGATGCGAACTGCAGGTGAAGCGACGGGCGTGTTCAGCCAGAAAACGGTTCCCGAACTACAGGGTAAAGCCGTTGGCCGGTTTCGGCGAATGCTTGAGCTTGAAGGTGTTCTCACCGAACGGCGCGGCACCAATGCTCAGCTTGGTGAAGTCCAGGTCTTCGCCGCGGATGCATACCTTGATGGCGTTGACGGTCTTGTTGACCTCCGGGGTGAGGCAGAAGATGTTGAGCTTGGAGTCCGAGAACTCGGAGCGGTCGACGACCCCCAGGCCGCGCCAGGCCAGGTGGCTGATCAAAGCGTCCTTGGCTTTTTCTTCCAGGTAGCGGTCCCGGTCAGTGCCTTCCCTGGTCTTGAGCGCGTACTGCGCCACGACCCAGAACTGCTCTTCCTCCGGGATTTCGGCGTAGCCGTCCTCGGCGCACTGCACGGCGAAGGCGTCCATGAGGCCGTCAGCTGCGGCCGCGTCGGCTACATCGGTCTCGTCGGTCTTGCTCTGGTGCCCGACCACGCCGTGGTTCATGACGAACTGGCTGTAGTCCTCGTCAAACCAGGCCTCCCTGAATTCGAGGACCCCTTCTTCATTGCGCTTGTAGACCCGGATAATTCCGCTCATGTGCCAGTTCCTTCCTGGACCGTCCCGCGACGGCACCTTTTCAGTGCTGGCGCGGGGGGGTGTTTGATACGTGGACGTGCTGGCTACAGCAGCGGCAGGCTGCCGGTGCTGGGGTGCTCCTGGCCGGGCAGGGGGCGTGCAAACGGCACCTTGGTCCCCAAAACCTGCGCGACGACGTCGTGGGTGACCTGCTGGGCGGTCAGTCCGACGCGTTCCAGCACCTCGCTGCGGGTTCCGTGGTCCAGGAAAGCGACCGGAAGCCCGACTTCGTTGAGGGCCGTGTCCACACCGGCGGCCCGCATTTCCTGGCGGATCCGGGAGCCGACGCCGCCGGCGCGCACGCCGTCCTCGATGCAGATGACGAGGCGGTGGTGCGAGGCGAGGGCGATGATGGATTTCCGGACCGGCAGGACCCAGCGGGGGTCCACCACCGTGGAGCTGATGCCTTGGGCGCCGAGCCGGTTCGCGACATCGAGTGCGAGTTCGGACATCGCGCCGACGCTGACGATCAGGACGTCGTTTTCCGTCGAGCCGGCCGGACGGCGGGCGAGGACGTCCACCCCGTCGCTGAGCCGTTCGAGGGCTTCGACCTCGGCACCGACGCTGCCCTTGGAGTACCGGATCACGCTCGGTGCGTCCTCGATGGCCACGGCTTCGCGCAGCTCCTCCCGGAGCCTCGTGGCATCGCGGGGTGCGGCGAGGTGCAGGCCCGGAACGATCTGGACCATGGCCATGTCCCACATACCGTGGTGGCTGGCGCCGTCGGGCCCGGTGACTCCGGCCCGGTCCAGGACGATCGTTACCCCTGCTTTGTGCAGGGCCACGTCCATCAGCAGCTGGTCGAAGGCGCGGTTCAGGAAGGTCGCGTAGACGGCGACGACGGGGTGCAGTCCCCCGAAGGCCATGCCGGCGGCAGAGGTCAGGGCGTGCTGTTCGGCGATGCCGACGTCGAACACGCGCTCCGGGTGGCGCGCCGCGAACTTGTGCAGCCCGACGGGGATCAGCATGGCGCCGGTGATGCCCACGATGTCTTTGCGTTCATCGGCGATGTCGGCGATCTCATCGGCGAAGACGGAGGTCCAGGACTGGGCGCCGCCGGCCTCGGTCGGCACACCGGTCTCTGGGTCGATAATCCCGACGGCGTGGAACTGGTCCGCCTCGTGGGCTCGGGCCGGCGCGTAACCGTGGCCCTTCTCCGTCATGGCGTGCACGATCACGGGTCCGGCGTAGTTCTTGGCCGTGGACAGGGCGTGCTCCATGGCCTGGAGGTTATGGCCGTCCACCGGACCGATGTACTTCATGCCGAGGTCCTCGAACATCCCTTGCGGGGCCCACCAGTCCTTGATGCCCTTCTTCATGGCGTGCAGGCTCTTGTAGGTGAACTGCCCGACGGGGCCGCCGTCCTGCAGTTTCCGCTTCCACCATTCCAGGGTGCCTTCGTAGGCGGGGGCGGCGCGGAGGGAATCGATGGTGGGCCGCAAGGACGCGAGGTAGTCGGCGAAGCCGCCGACGGTGGGCGCGTAGGACCTGCCGTTGTCGTTGACGACGATCACGACGCGGCGCTTCTTGTCCGCGGCAATGTTGTTGATGGCCTCCCAGGCCATGCCTCCGGTCAAGGCGCCGTCACCCACGACGGCGATCACGAAGCGGTCGCCGTCGCCGGTCAGCTGCCGGGCACGGGAGATACCGTCCGCCCAGGACAGCGACGAGGACGCGTGCGAGCTCTCGACGATGTCGTGCTCGGATTCGCCGCGGTCAGGGTAGCCGGACAGGCCGCCCTGCTGGCGCAGGGTGCTGAAGTCCTGGCGGCCGGTGAGGAGCTTGTGCACGTAGGACTGGTGTCCGGTGTCGAAGACGATGCTGTCGCGGGGGGAATCGAAGATCCGATGGACGGCGATGGTCAGTTCCACGACGCCGAGGTTCGGCCCGAGGTGACCTCCCGTCTGGGACACGTTGCCGATCAGGAAGTCCCTGACCTCGGCTGCCAGCTGATCCAGCTGCGCCGCGGACAACTTGCTCAGGTCCTGCGGATTCCGGATGGTGTCCAAGATTCCCAACGGCCCCTCCTTCGGGTGGTAGACATGCCGTTTAACTCTAACGCCTCAGGACCAGCCCGGGCGCCGGAACGCGCAAGGCCCCGGCCGGTCATGGACCGGCCGGGGCCTTGCGCCTGGCTTGTGCGTTGCCTGATCCGCCCTGGGGCGTTCCGCTAGTGAGCGGAGATCTGGCGCAGCACGTACTGCAGGATGCCGCCGTTGCGGTAGTAGTCGGCTTCGCCCGGGGTGTCGATGCGCAGGACTGCATCGAAGGCCGTGACCGAACCGTCTTCGGCTGTGGCAGTGACCTTGAGGGTCTTCGGCGTGGTGCCTTCGTTCAGGGCGGTGACGCCCTCGACAGCGAAGGTTTCCGTGCCGGTCAGCCCAAGGCTGGCAGCGTTCTGGCCCGCCGGGTACTGCAGCGGCAGGACGCCCATGCCGATCAGGTTGGAGCGGTGGATACGCTCGTAGCTCTCGGCGACAACAGCCTTGACGCCCAGGAGCGCGGTGCCCTTGGCAGCCCAGTCACGGGACGAACCGGAGCCGTACTCCTTGCCGGCCAGGACCACCAGCGGGGTGCCGGCAGCCTGGTAGTTCTGGGCGGCGTCGTAGACGTAGGCCTGCGGGCCGTCCGCCTGGGTGAAGTCCCGGGTGAAGCCACCCTCGACGCCGTCGAGCAGCTGGTTCTTGATGCGGATGTTCGCGAAGGTGCCACGGATCATCACTTCGTGGTTGCCGCGGCGTGAGCCGTAGGAGTTGAAGTCCTTGCGTTCGACACCGTTGGCGATCAGGTACTGCCCGGCGGGGGTGTCCGACTTGAAGGAGCCGGCCGGCGAGATGTGGTCCGTGGTCACCGAATCGCCGAGCTTGAGCAGCACGCGGGCGCCGGTGATGTCCGTGACCGGATCCGGCTGTGCCTTCATGCCCTCGAAGTACGGGGGCTTCCGGACGTACGTGGACTTGGCATCCCAGGCGAAGGTGTCGCCGGCCGGGGTGTCGAGTGCCTTCCAGCGGTCGTCGCCGTCAAAGACGCCCTCGTAGCCGCGGGCGAACATCTCCTTGTCGATCGAGGAGTCGATGACCTGCTGGACCTCGACCGGGTTCGGCCAGATGTCCTTCAGGAAGACGTCGTTGCCGTCGGCGTCCTGGCCCAGGGCGTCGGCGTCGAAGTCGAAGTCCATGGTTCCGGCCAGGGCGTACGCGATGACCAGCGGCGGGGAGGCCAGGTAGTTCATCTTCACGTCCGGGTTGATCCGGCCTTCGAAGTTGCGGTTACCGGAGAGCACCGCGGTGACGGAGAGGTCGTTGGCCTGGATGGCCTCGGAGATCTCGGCGTCGAGCGGACCGGAGTTGCCGATGCACGTCGCGCAGCCGTAGCCGACGATGTAGAAGCCAAGCTTCTCCAGGTACGGGGTCAGGCCCGACTTGTTGTAGTAGTCGGTGACGACCTTGGAGCCGGGGGCGACCGAGGTCTTGACCCACGGCTTGGAGGCGAGGCCCTTGTCGACGGCGTTGCGGGCCAGCAGGGCGGCGGCCAGCATCACGGACGGGTTGGACGTGTTCGTGCAGGACGTGATCGAGGCGATCGAGACCGCTCCGTGGTCGAGCTCGAACTCGCGGCCGTCAGCGGTCTTGACGCTGACGGCGTTGGACGGGCGGCCGTTGGACTTCGGTCCGTGCGCGTGCGGCGCATGGTCCGTGAGGTGCGTCCCGGAGGCGGTGAAGGACGGTGCGTCGGACGCCGGGAAGCTCTCGTCGATCGCTTCGTCCAGGCTGCCGTCTGCTAGGTCTTCCTTCACGTAGTTGCGCAGGTCCTCGCGGAACTGGGCTTTGGACTCGGTGAGGATGATGCGGTCCTGCGGGCGCTTCGGGCCGGAGATCGACGGGACAACCGTCGACAGGTCCAGCTCGAGGTACTCGGAGAACTTGATCTCGTGCGAGGGATCGTGCCAGAGGCCCTGTTCCTTGGCATAGGCCTCGACCAGGGCGACGCTCTGCTCGGACCGGCCGGTGAGGCGCAGGTAGTCGAGGGTGACGTCGTCGATCGGGAACATCGCGGCGGTGGAGCCGAACTCCGGGCTCATGTTGCCGATGGTGGCGCGGTTGGCCAGCGGCACAGCCGCAACGCCTTCGCCGTAGAACTCCACGAACTTGCCGACCACGCCGTGCTGGCGCAGCTGCTCGGTGATGGTGAGCACGACGTCGGTGGCGGTGGCGCCGGCCGGGATGGACCCGGTCAGCTTGAAGCCGACGACGCGCGGGATGAGCATGGAGACGGGCTGGCCGAGCATGGCCGCCTCGGCTTCGATGCCGCCGACGCCCCAGCCGAGCACGCCCAGGCCGTTGACCATGGTGGTGTGCGAGTCGGTGCCAACGCACGTGTCCGGGTAGGCACGGAGGGCTCCGTCAACCTCCCGGGTCATGACGGTGCGGGCCAGGTATTCGATGTTCACCTGGTGCACGATGCCGGTTCCCGGCGGGACGACCTTGAAGTCGTCGAATGCCGTCTGGCCCCAGCGCAGGAACTGGTAACGCTCCCCGTTGCGCTGGTATTCGATCTCCATGTTGCGCTCCAGTGCGCCGGAGTTGCCGAAAGCGTCGATCTGGACCGAGTGGTCGATCACCATTTCGGCCGGCGCCAGCGGGTTGACCCGCCTGGGGTCGCCGCCGAGTTCCTTGACGGCCTCACGCATGGTGGCAAGGTCCACTACGCAGGGCACGCCAGTGAAGTCCTGCATGATCACGCGCGCCGGCGTGAACTGGATTTCAGTGTCGGGCTCGGCGCTGGGGTCCCAGCCGGCAAGTGCGCGGACGTGATCGGCCGTAATGTTGGCGCCGTCCTCGGTCCTCAACAGGTTTTCAAGCAATACCTTGAGGCTGAACGGAAGGTTTTCTGCACCTTCGACGGAGTTCAACCGGAAAATTTCGTATTCGGTACCGGCTACATTAAGTTTGCCTTTTGAACCGAAGCTGTCCACAATGCTCATCGCAGGACTCCTCTCGCAACTGTTTCATCTTTGCCGCGCCGCTGACCCCTTGCTAGTTAGGTCACCCTAACCAGCACAAGAATCAGTACAAACGGTGTACAGATTGCGTGGGATCAGCCGTGTTGATGGAGCGCGACGACGGACTACTCCGCCCATCCTAGTAGTTTCAGCTCCCCGGAGTCAGTAGCGCCACAGTCTCCATGTGGTGGGTGTGCGGATACAGGTCGAAGGCCCGCAGCCCTGCCAGGCCCCAGCCACCCTGCTGGAAGTAGCCGAGGTCGCGGGCAAACGACGCCGGATCGCAGGAAACGTACGCGATGGCCCGGGGTCCGGCTCCGATCAGCTGGCTCACGACCGCCTTGCCGGCACCGGCCCGGGGCGGGTCCAGGACGAGGGCGTCGAAGCTGCGCGGTTTCTCCCGCAGCACCCGTTCCACCCGGCCCTGGACGATCTCCACCTGGGCGGCGTCGTGCAGGTTCTTGCGCGCATCGCGGCTGGCGCCGGGCGAGCCTTCGATCGACAGCACCGATCCAGTCACACCCACGGCATCGGCCAACGGTGCCGTGAAGAGCCCGGCGCCGGCGTAGAGGTCGCCCACCACGGCCCCCGGCGCCACGTAACCGCCGTCGCGCAGGAATCCGGTGACGGCCCCCACCAGGGTGTCGGGGGCATCCCGGTGGATCTGCCAGAAGCCGTCGCCGGTGACGCGGTATTCGTGGCCGGCCGCGGCTTCCTGGACGTACGTGCGTCCGCGCAGCTGCAGCACCTCGCCCTTGTCAGCGTCAAAGCGCGCCACGGAGACGTCGTCGGGAAGCTGGGCGAGGATGGCGCTGAGGCGTTTGGCGCGCGTTCCGGCGGCGGGGACCAGGAGCACGAGCGGACGCGAGCCGTTGGCCGGGGCCGCGACCTCGACGCGTTCAATCCCCTGCAGGTCGATGTCCCACAGCCGGAGGGCGTTGATGCCGTCAGCGGCCAGCGGCATCCCGCGAACGGGGAGGACGGTGTCGGAACGGTGGGCATGCATACCGAGCTTGCCGCCCGGCGTGACGGCGAAGCCGGCGCGGGTCCGCCAGCCGAGGCCGGCAGCCGTTCCCGGCGCGGCGTCGTCGCCCACGCCTTCCACCACGGTGTCGCGTTCGACGCCGGCGAGGCGCCGCAGCTGTTCGGCCAGGACCTCGGCCTTGAGGCTGCGCTGGCGCTCAAGTGAGATGTGGCCCAGTTCGGCGCCGCCGACGGGAGGGTGGCGGTGGGACCAGGACCGCGGGGAATCCGCCAGGTCCCAGACGTGCGCGACCCGGTCCGGGGACGCCTCCAGTACCTCCACGACGTCGGCGCGCCAGAATTTGGCCCCGGCGCCGTCGTCGGTCAGCCGGACGCGGACCTTCTCGCCGGGGATCCCGTGGCGGACGAACACCACGCGTCCTTCGTGCCGGGCGACGCAGTGCCCGCCGTGGGCGACAGGCCCGACGTCGAGAACGAGATCGGTGTGGGCGTGCGTGTCGGTGCTCATCGGATGTCCTGCAGTTTCTTGGCTTCTTCGGAGGATTTCAGCTGCCACGGCACGCTGGCCACCATGACGCCCGGTTCGAAGTGCAGCCGGGTCTTGATGCGCAGCGCGGTCTGGTTGTGGACCAGCTGCTCCCACCATTTGCCGACCACGTACTCGGGGATGTAGACGACAATCAGGTCACGCGGCGAGTCGCGGCGCATGTTCTTGATGTACTCCATGATCGGAGACACCGTTTCCCGGAACGGGCTGGCGAGCACCGTCAGCGCGACGGGGATTTCCAGCTTCTCCCAGTCCGCGAGGGTCTGCTCGGTCTCCTCGGGGCTGATGTCCACGGTGATGGCGTCCAGCCGGGACGGGCGCGAGGCGCGGGCGTAGGCCAGCGCGCGCAGGACCGGTTTGCGGACGTGCGAGACCAGCAGCACTGCATGGACCCGGGTGGGCAGGGCCCGCGGGGACGAGTCCTCGTCGACGGCGAGTTCCTTGGCGACGTTGTCGTAGTGGGCCCGGATGCTCCACATGATGAGGAACAAGATGAACATTGCCAGCAGTGCGATCCAGGCGCCTTGCTGGAATTTGGTGATCAGCACGATCAGCAGGACGAGCGCCGTCATCCCGAAGCCCACCAGGTTGATGGTGCGGGACTTGATCATGTGCAGGCGGGCGGCCGGATCCTTGGCGAGCTTCAGTTCCCGTCCCCAGTGCCGGACCATGCCCAGCTGGCTCATCGTGAAGGAAATGAAGACGCCCACGATGTAGAGCTGGATGAGCTTGGTGACGTCAGCGTTGAAGGCGACGATCAGCACAAGGGCCCCGGCGGCCAGCGCCAGGACGCCGTTGCTGAAGGCCAGGCGGTCTCCGCGGGTGCGCAGCTGCCGCGGGAGGTAGCCGTCCTGGGCCAGGATCGAGCCGAGCACCGGGAAGCCGTTGAAGGCCGTGTTGGAGGCGAACACCAGGATCACGCCGGTGGCTGCGACCACAATGTAGAAGGGGATGGATCCCGCGCCGAAAATCGTCTGGGCGATCTGGCTGATGGCGGGATTCTGGATGTAGTCCTCGGCCAGCGGCCGGCCGTTGAGGAGGAACTCCTTGGCCGGGTCACCGACGATGTGGACCTTCGTAACATTCGCCAGGTAGATGATGCCGGCGAGCATGGAGGATGCGATCACGCCAAGAAGCAGCAGTGTGGTGGCCGCGTTCTTGCTCTTGGGCTTCTTGAAGTTGGGCACGCCGTTGCTGATCGCCTCAACGCCGGTCAGCGCCGCGGCGCCGGAGGAGAAGGCCCGGAGCAGCAGGAATGCGCCGGCCAGCCCTACCAACCCCTCATCGAAGCCGGTCTGCGGCACGATCGTGAACGCAGCCGACGGCGCTTGGCCCAGGTGGCCGGTAGCGGCCTGGAAGATGCCGACGGCCGTCATGCCCAGGATGGAGGCCATGAAGATGTAGGTCGGCACGGCGAAGACGCTGCCGGCCTCCTTAATGCCGCGCAGGTTCACCAGGGCCAGGAGCACGACGCCGATGGTAGCGATCAGGGCCTGCTGGCCGTGCAGTGACGGCACGGCGGTGGTCATGTAGGCGGCGGCCGACGACATGGACACGGCGACGGTGAGCACGTAGTCCACCAGCAGCGCAGCCGCGACGGTCAGGCCCGCGTACTTGCCCAGGTTGACGTTGGCGATCTCGTAGTCGCCGCCGCCGGACGGGTAGGCGTGGACGTTCTGGCGGTAGGACGCGACGACGGTCAGCAGGACCACCATGACGGCAAGGCCCACCCACGGCGAAACGGCCACTGCACTGACGCCGGCCAAGGCCAGCGTCAGGAGTATTTCATCGGGCGCATACGCCACGGAGGACAGCGCGTCCGAGGCGAAAATAGGAAGCGCGATCCGCTTCGGCAACAGGGTGTGGGCCAGACGGTCGTTCCGGAAGGGCCTGCCTACCAGCACCCGCTTCACGGCATTGAATATTGTCAGCACTACACAAAGCTAGTCTGATTCGGACGCGATGTCATGACGGCGAACTGCACGGGGCCCGCGGCTCGGTCCCGCTGCCCCGCGGGCTTGGCTTCGGCGCGGCCCGTGGCCGGTAGAGTTTTACGCAGTATCAGATACATTCGATTTGAGGAGGAACGTGTGGCGCACTTCGTGATCATGGGTTGCGGCCGTGTGGGAGCAACCCTGGCGCACACGCTCGAGGACGCAGGCCATTCGGTGGCCATCATCGACCAGGACGACCGTGCCTTCCGGCGCCTCCGGACGGGTTTCTCGGGCCGCAAAGTCACCGGCGTCGGCTTTGACCGGGAGACGCTGAAGCGCGCCGGGGTCGAAGAGGCCTACGCCTTCGCGGCCGTCTCCAGCGGCGACAACTCCAACATTCTCGCCACCCGCGTAGCCCGTGAGACGTTCCATGTCCCGCACGTTGTAGCCAGGATCTACGATCCGGGACGCGCTGAGATCTACCAGCGCCTCGGCATCCCCACGGTGGCCGCGGTGCGCTGGAGCGCGGACCAGGTGCTGCGCCGGATCCTCCCCGAGCAGCACATCGCCGGCGATTTCCGGGAGCCCTCGGGCAGGCTTGTCCTGGCCGAGGTGGAACTGAACCCGGACTGGATCGGGCATCCGGTGACGTCGGCCGAGAAGGCCGCGGGCATCCGGGTCGCGTACCTGACCCGGTTCGGCGAAGGCATGCTGCCCGTGGCCGGAACCTCGTTCCAGGATGGCGACACCGTCCACGCGATGCTGAGCGTGGACCGCAGCTCCGAGGTAGCCCATATTCTTGCCAAGTCCCCCGCCAAGGAGTCCTAAGTGAAAGTCGTCATCGTCGGCGCGGGCAGCGTCGGTTCTTCGATCGCCCGCGAACTGCTGGCCCACAAGCACGAAATCCTGCTGATCGACCTCAAGCCCGAGGTGATCGGCCGCAGCGGGCTGCGCGGCGCCCACTGGCTGGTCGGCGATGCCTGCGAGCTGAGCACCCTGCAGGACGCCAAACTCGAGGACGCCGACGTCGTGGTGTCCGCCACCGGTGACGACAAGGTCAACCTCGTGGTCTCGCTGCTGGCCAAGACGGAGTTCGGCGTCGGCAGGACTGTCGGCCGCGTCAACAACCCCAAGAACGACTGGATGTTTGACGACTCCTGGGGCGTGGACGTCGCGGTTAACACCCCGCAGCTGATGACCGCCCTGGTGGAGGAAGCGGTGGAGATCGGCGACCTCGTCCGGCTGCTCACGCTCCAGACCGGGGTGTCGTCCCTCGTCGAGTTCACCGTCCCCCACGATTCACACGTCATTGGCCGGACCGTGGGCGATGTCGACTGGCCCGAAGACTCCACCCTGGTCGCGATCCTGCGGGACCAGGCCCCGATCACGCCGAGCCGCGATGACGTGATCGACGGCGGTGACGAGCTCTTCTTCGTGACCACGATCGTGGCCGAAGACGACCTCCGCGCGCTGCTCGCGCCCGAGTCCCCCATTGACGACCAGCACCCGGTGACCTCCGACCAGCACGGTCACGGCACCCAGCCCGCGGGCGACGACGGCTTCGACGGCTAACCCCCGGTTGTGGGGAGCCGGCTAGGTGGGCCCGGCTCCGTTGGCGGCCGGCCGCGGGGCAGGCTTGGTCAGCAGCCAGGCAATCCAGATGCCGAGGATGTAGAGCGGGGTGCCCATGAGGAGCCGGGTGGTGGCGAGGGCGGCCAGGCCCTGCTCCCCCATGAAGTAGAGCGGCACCTGCACCACAAGCCGCAGGACCAGCACGGAAACTATCACCCAGGTGCCGATCCTGTAGGCCCTGACCCGTTTCGGGTCCTTGCGCCAGTCAAGGCCCTCGTTGCGGACGAAGCCGAAGAGCAAGCCGGCGATCGGCCAGCGCACGGCCACCGAGATGGACATGGCCACGATGTAGCCGATGTTGGTGAAGAACCCCAGAACGTAGAAGTTCTCTGCCTTGCCGGTCGAGGTGGCCAGCCAGGCGGAGAGTCCGACGCCGATGAAGCCCGCCAGCGCCTGAGTCAGCGGTTTGCGCTGGAGAAGCCGGGCCGCGGTGAAGATAGCGGCCACTGCGAGGGAAGCGACGACAGCCAGCGTCAGGTTCTCCCTGTCGATGGTGAAGGCGATCAGGAAGACGAGGCCCGGCAGGATGCTCTCTGCAATGCCCTGGACGCCGCCGGCGCTCTTGAGAACGTCGATGTTCCCGTCGCTAGTCCGGTGCAGCCCGGCCTTTGCGGCGTATCCTTCGGCCAGCTGGGCCACGGTCGGCTGGCCTGCGCCGGAGTCTTCAGGCTCCTGGGCGACGGGCTCCTGGCTTCCACGCTCGGGGTACTCGGGCAAGGTCATTGCTCCTCCTGGCGGGAAAGTATTTCGTAGCGCGGATTGAACATGGTGGGCAGCCCGTCGCGCATAGTGACCATGCCCTCCATCCGGAGCTCGGTGCCGGCGTCGACTCCGGGGATGCGGCGCCGTCCCAGCCAGATGACCCGAAGCCGGTCCTTGGGGCCGGACGGCCGCTGCCGCTGCGCGCCGGCCGCCACCCGGTTACTGGGCACGCCGGGGGCCGGAACGCTGAGCACCGGCCCGCCTTTGGCGGCGCCAGCCACTCGGGCCTTGGGCGCGGGGGTGTCGTGGTCGATCACGATCGCCATGAACGAAGCCACCTGGACCGCCGGCACGTAGGTCACTGACTCGATGAAGCCGTGGCAGAGCACCCGCCCGCGGTCCGGCAGGTTCCTGACGGAGACCGAGGCGACAGGTTTCTTGCTGGCCGCATCAGCCAATCTGGGTAATCTCCGGTCCGCGTTCTGGCTGTTCCAACTCCGGGGAAGCGGCCGGGGCCGGGGACGGCGCTGCGCTGTCCTTGGGGAGGCGGAGCTGCAGCAGGTCGCGGGGAGGCATCGGGTTATCGCCCCGCACCACCACGATCTGCCGGAAGAGCGTTTCGAGCCCGGCTGCGGCCTCGCGGTCCAGCGCGGCCTCGCCGCCCAGGACACCCCGGAGGAACCAGCGCGGACCGTCGACGCCGATGAAGCGCGCCACCCGGTAGCCCTCGCTGCCGTCCGCACCGCTGGCAGGGAGCTTGGCGAGGAGCTCGGTGCCGAAGTGGCCCTCGATCTCCTCGACCTGGCCGCCCTGGCTGCCGACGGACTGGCCGATCTGCTCGCGGATTTCGTCCCAGAGCGTTTCAGAACGGGGCGCCGCAAAAGCCTGCAGCTGGAGGCTGGAGCCTTCAAAGTCCATCGTGACGGCCACGACCCGCTGCGTGGCCTCCTCGACCTCCAGGCGGAGCTGCAGGCCCTCGCGGGGCGCGATCAGCAGTGCGCCGAGATCAACGTAGCCGTCCTGGCTCTCGATTTCCGAGACATCGAAGGGGCCGGAGGCACGGCGGACGTCCCCTCCGGCGGCATCGCCGGCCGGAGTCCCGGAACCGCTGGCAACAGCCTCCTGGGTTTCCCCCGGCTCCGTCTGCTGTTCCTGCTTGGCTTTCCTGCCACGCCCAAAAACCATGGGGTTGTCTCCTTAGTTGTAATCCTGTGTTGCCGCAGCAGTTCGTCAGGCGCCATCGGCGACGGCTGTCCACAGGGCGCCGGCCTCTTCCGGCAGCGCCTGCCCAAGTACTCCGGCACTTGTAACCCTGCACTTGAAAATCCTGCAAAATAACTCCCGGACGGACGGGAACCTGGGCTCAGGCAGGTGCCCCGAAGCCCCCGGTGGACCCGAAGCCGCCGCCTCCGCGGACTGAGCCGTCGAGTTCCTCGACGGGAAGGAACCTGGCGTACTCCACGCGCTGAATGACCATTTGTGCAATTCTATCGCCGCGCCGCAGTTCGATCGCCCGATGGCGGTCCGTGTTCAGCAGTGTCACGGCTATTTCGCCGCGGTAGCCGGCATCAACCGTGCCGGGGGCGTTCACGACCGTCAGCCCGTGCTTGGTGGCGAGGCCGGACCTCGGGTGGATCAAGGCTACGAAGCCGTCGGGAAGGGCAATGGACACGCCCGTCGGCACGAGGCGGCGCTCCCCCGGTTCCAGTACGACGTCCTCGCGGGCGCGCAGGTCCGCCCCCGCGTCGCCCGGGTGCGCGTACGACGGCGGCTCCAGGCCGTCGTCGAGCATTTTCAGCTGCACCGTCAGGGTGGGCGTCCCATACTCGGCAGCGCTTTCGGCGGCCATCTCTACGGCGGTGGTTTCTTCAGTCACAGTCCCTCACTCTAACGCCAGCCCAGGGATCGGCCTAGCGCCGCCCGGGCTGCCCCGTCCTCCTGGCCCCGAGATGAAATAGCCCGGGAAAGATGAAAAGCTGGGCTCATGCCGGAATCCAGTGCAGCTGCGCCTGCCCCCAAGAGCGCCCCCCGTGACGCGACCGTCCTCTATAGCGAGAAGCTCTGGCCGAACTTCTGGATCTGGCTGGTCTCGGCGGGACTGTCGAGCGCCGGAATCCTCATGCTGGCGCCCATCAGTATCGCCGCCGGCATTACCGCCGCGATCGTGATGTTCGTGGTCATCTCCGTGCTGCTCATCCTGTCGACGCCGGCCATCACCGTGACCAGGTCAACGCTCCGCGTCGGCCGGGCCACCATTGAACGCGGCTTCGTCGGCACCGCGGCCGCGTACCGCGGCAAGGAGGCCACGGCCGAGCGCGGGACACGGCTCAACGGCCTGGCGTTCCTGTGCATCCGCGGCTGGGTGGACCCGGTAGTCCGCATTGAGATCACCGATCCGTCTGACCGCACGCCGTACTGGTTGACCTCCAGCCGGCACCCCGATCAGCTGCTTGCCGCTCTGGCTGCCTAGCCCTCGCAGTCCTTGCAGTACTTCAGGCCGTCCTTTTCGCGGGCAATCTGTGAGCGGTGGCGGACGAGGAAGCAGGAGGCACAGGTGAATTCATCTGCCTGGGCGGGCAAGACCCGCACCAGCAGTTCCTCTCCGGAAAGATCCGCACCGGGGAGTTCATAGCCTTCGGCAAGATCGGATTCATCTTCATCCACCACGGCCGAGGGCTTCTCCGTGCGCCGCGCCTTCAAGGCCTCGATGGAATCCTCGCTGAGGTCCTCTTCGGTCTTGCGCGGCGCATCGTAATCTGTCGCCATTGTTTGTTGCTCACACTCCGCATTCGTTTTGTTGGTTCGCCGTTCGAGGGCGCCGCCGGGCTTGTAGCCGTGGGCTTCCGGGAGCGGTTCACCGATGTCAACGCCGGACCCGCGGTTTTTGTGCCCGGCGTGGCGTCATTTTTGCTTAAGCACTTCCGGAAAGCCAGAGTCCAGCGGTCCGGGGTCCCGGCGGACCCCCTCCACCGGCCGAAAAAACGCGGAAAGTCGCGGAAAATCACGGCGCGCCTGCCGTCCTACCCCGAAATAGGGCCCGCGGGTGGCAGAGTTTCGCTTGATAGTAATGCCAGGGTGGAGGATTTGTATGCAGGATCTACGGCTTGTAGGCGTCCACGACGACGGGGAGCATCTCCTGTTGAGCGGCACCGGCGGCGAGATGTTCCAGCTGCCAATCGATGAAGCACTTCGAGTGGCAGCCAGCCGGACGTCGGCGAAGGGCGCTTCCGGCGCGGGCGCGCCGCCCGTTGCCATGTCTCCGCGCGATATCCAGGCGCGGATCCGCAGCGGGGCAACGGCCGCCGAGGTGGCGGAACTCTCCGGAATTCCGCTGGCGAAAGTGCAGCGGTATGAAGGACCCGTCCTTGCCGAGCGCGAGTACATCGCCCAGCAGGCCCGCAGGGTCGAGGTCGCTTCGCCGGCCCCCGGCCACGACGTCTACCGGTCTGTCTTCGGCGACAACCCGGCGTCGCTCAGCGAAATGGTCGAGCACCGCCTGACAGCCCACGGGATTGCACCGTCGACTGTGGAGTGGGACTCCTGGCGCCGCCCTGACGGCAGCTGGAATGTCGTGGCCCGCTTCGAACCGAGGTCCGGCGGCCCGTCCGGCATCGGTGAAGAACCGCCCGCCATGTGGACGTTCAATCCCGCCAGGAAGTCACTGCAGAACGCGAACCGCTGGGCCCAGCAGCTCAGCGAGCTTGAGCCCCTGGACGGTCCCGTGCCGGCACGTCGGCTCTCCGCCGTCTCCGACCGGCCCTTCGACTTTGAAACTGACGCCGATGCCGCCGCCCGCACAGCGACCGCCCAGCACACTGTCATCCAGCAAATGCTGCTCCAGCAGGACCGGATCCACCAGGAGCAGGACGCCGACGGACTGCTGGACATGCTTCGCTCCCGGCGCGGGCAACGACTCGGACTGGACGAAGACGCCGACGACGCCCTTGCACTGCTCCTGACGAACGGCGTACCGGCCGCCCACCCCCGGCCCGCCGAAGTGGCCGAAGCAGCCGACGACGCGGCGCCCGCACCGGCCGAGGCCCAGCCGGGCACGACGGACGCCGAGGACCCCGCAGCACCTTCCGCGGAGGCGGCGCCCCCGGCGGACCCCGATGCCTTTGCGCGACGGCGTGACGGCCGGCCCTCCATGCTGTCCCGGCTCACCCTGGCACCCCGCCAGCCGGAGGAGGACGACGCCCTGAAGCTGCACGACGGCGTCAGCACGGACACTCGCGAAATCACCATCACGGCATCGAAGCTGCGCCCGGTCAGCCAGGGACCGACATCGAGCCCCGGACTGGACGAGCTCCTCGGCGGCGGATCGTCCCGGCGCCAGCTCCGCGACGGAGCCCAGGGTACCCGTGACGAAACCGAAGCGGAGCAGCCGGAACGCCAGCCCGCCAAGCCGAAGCGCTCCAGCGTCCCCAGCTGGGACGACATCGTCTTCGGGACCCGCGGCGACTGAGGCCCCGCGGGTTCGGCCCCGCAGCAGGGTTCACCGGCGTTCAGCCGCACTCCCCGTTCGCTGGGAGGTCAGCCCCGCGGGGCCTTCGTGCCCTCGGCCCGGAAGCAGAGCAACGGGACTTCACGCTCCGCTTTCGTCAGCGAACCGTGCTGGCCCACGACGGCCAGCGCGGTAGGCCGGACCCGGCGCGTGTCATAGAGTGCCAGCGCGTCGCGGGCCGCGATCATGACGTCACCGATCCGCCCGGCCACCGCAGGGCGGACGTCACCGAACAGGCCGCCGGCAATCGCTTCCTCACGGGTGAAAGCCCAGATCCGGTCGCCGAAACGGGACCGCCACGCATCCAGCAGCATTGCCCGTCCGGCGTCGCCCGCGCCGTCTTCGAGGTAGAGGTGGACCATCCGCGGCTCGCCGGCTGTGTGCCGCACGCCGGCGATGAGCTCCGCTTCGGCCGAATAGTCGATCCGCTGGGACTCGGGAACATCAACCATTCCGTGGTCCGCCGTGAGCAGCACGGTAGTGCCCGGCGGCAACGTGGCATTGAGGCGCTTGACGGTCGCATCGAGTTCTTCGAGCTGGTGTTCCCACTGGGGCGACTGGCAGCCGTACCGGTGGCCGGCCTTGTCCAGTTCGTTGACGTAGAAGTACATCAGCGAGGGTCCGGAGCCGGCCATGGCCTCAGCGGCGGCGGCGGTCCTGGCATGCGAGGTGGTCCCGGTCACGAAGCGTCCGCCCCGGAGCGCGGCCTGGGTCATGGCCGAGCTGCTGAACTGGGGCAGGCTCACGGTGGTGACGTCCACGTGCCCGGCGGCCAGCTCAAATACCGTGGGGAACGGCTGCCACAGCCGCGGGTCCACGCCCGCGTCCCAGTTGCCGAGCATGTTCACCACCCGGTCCTGGTCCGGGTCCAGCACGTCGTAGCCCACCATGCCGTGCTGCCCGGCGGAAAGTCCCGTGCCGAAGCTGGCCAGCGATGCCGCAGTGGTGGACGGGAAGGCGGAATCCAGGGACACGGGCACTTTGCCCTGGCCGGCCTGCATCACCGAGCGCAGGAAGGGGGTGTGGGCCGTCTTCTGCTTGAGCAGGTTGCGACCGAGCCCATCGGCAAGCACGACGCACACGCGTTTGGCGGGAGGCAGGTCCAGCCGGTTGTCGAAGCCCGGGACGCCGAGGCTGGCCGCGGCGCTGGTGAGCACTTCGGCGATGGAGCGGCTGCCGAATGCGGGGGCCAGCGGCAAGGGCCAGGCGCCCGCGGTTGCCGGGGCAGCGGAGGCGGACGGCGGCAGGACGGTGGCTGACGCCGCTGCCGGACGGGCGGCGACGGGAGCGGAGGGTGGCACGGGCACGCGGACCGGCGCCATCTCAGCGCTGATGGCCGCGGCTGAGGCGGTTCCCGAAGACGCCCATCCGCGGGCGGGGCGGCAGGCCTGGACCGGCGTGCGGGGCCGCGGCGGAAGAATTGGTGTTCACGGCGCGGAGCGCGCGGGCAAAGAGCTTGGCGTCCTGCACGGCCTGCAGTCCGTCGGCTTCGGCACTGATGCGCAGCACGATGTCTTCCTGCGCGATGGTGCCGCTGTAGCCGTGGTCCGCCTCGCACTGCGGGTCCCCGCAGCTGGCCGGGCCCATGTCGAGGCGTTGCCCGCCGGACCAGGCGATGGAGAGGGTGAGCTCCCGGACGGGGTCGGAGGGCTTGTAGTCCTGCGGCTGGGCGTACACGTAGCTGAGCACCACGGAGCGGATCTGGGTGACAGGGACGGACTCGGTCGACACCTGGGCGACGGTCTGCTCTCCGGCCTCATCGAGCTGCTGGTCATCGACGTGGGTGATCACCAGCATGTCCTCCGTCAGCACGAGCACGGTGATGTGGCGGCGGACCTCGGCCCGGTCGAAGTGCGTCTCCAGATGCACCAGGTGCGCCACGCAGTCACGCCCATCCAGCGCGTCCGCAACGACGTCGGCCACAAGCCGGGGGTAGAAACCGGCCTGCTGGAGGGCCCCTTCCAGGCTCTGGCCCTGCGCACTGTGGTCATGGAGGCCGTGGTGGTGCGCGACCTGGCGTCCCGGGACGGGCACCTGGGGATTTGATGCTGGAGGCTGGAAGGTCATGGTTTCCATTTTCACAGATCGGCCATGGAGTTGCTAACTGCCGGGCCGCCCGCTCGGAGGCATGGCGCTGACTGGAAGCAATGGCGCCGGGCGGTGCCGGGCGGCAGGGGTTTAGCGGCGCATTGCGCGCCGGGCACTGTCGGTGCGCTGGGCGGCGTTGGCGATCCGGACGTCGGCCGCCAGGATCGAGGCGCCCTCGGGCCCGGCGAGGACCGGGTTGAATTCGACGAGGGCGATCTCAGGATGGTTGTCCTTGAGGCGGGTCAGCCGGGCCGCCAGGTCTTCCAGTGCCGCGGCATCCACGGCGGGCAGCCCCTGGTAGCCGAAGAGTTTCCGGGAGGCCCGCGGCGCCCGGATGAAGTCGTGGAGGTCGGAGCCGGACAGCGGCGGCACGCGGTGGGCCCAGTCGTCGAGCAGGTTGACGGCATCCCCTGCCAGGCCGAAGGAGACCACCGGCCCCAGCAGCGGGTCCTCTATGGCGCGGAAGGTGCAGGCCTGCCCCACCGGCACCATGGACTGCACTTCGAGGGACGGTGAGCCATAACGTTCCAGGGACTTGCGCATCTGCGCTATGTTGCGCCGCAGCGACGCGGCATCCTGGATGTCCAGCCGCACGCCGCCGAGGTCCAGCCGGTGCCGCAGGGCAGGGTCCGTTGTCTTCAATGCCACCGGCCAGCCGAGCCTGCCTGCCGCTGCCACGGCCTGCTCGGCCGTCTCGAACCCCTCGGACGGGACGACGCGGATGCCGTAACGGGCCAACACCCCTGCCGCCGTCCCGGCGTCGAGTCGAACGAGCTGCTCGCCTCCCACGTGCTGGAGCAACTGCTCCAGGTCGGCGCGGGCGGCGGCCGGCTGACAGCCGTCGGGTTCTACGAACAGGCCCTGGTCCCGGTCGAGCCACTGGGCGTAGCGGACGACGGCCGCGAGGGCTGCCACGGCCGCTCCCGGGTTTGAGTAGCACGGTACGGCAGCCGAGTGTGCCGCTGCGGCGTCGTCCGCTCCCACCATGCCTTCGACATTGATGGAGGGGTCCAGGATGCCGCTGAAGGCCGCGACCACTGGTTTTCCGGCCGCAGCGGAGCATTCGGCCAGCACGCCGGCGATCTTCTCCACCGTGAGCCCGTGCGCGGGGAGCAACGCGACGACCACGGCGTGGACGGTGTCGACCGTCAGGGTCTCCTGCAGGCTCCGGCGCAGCGCCGGCAGCGCTGTGGACATGCCGGCGTCGAGGTCGACGTCGGAGACGATGCGCTCGACGCCGAGCCCCTGCGCGGCCGCGCTGTCAGCGACTACCTTGCCGAGGGCGCGGGAGTTGCTGAAAACGGCGAGTCCCGGACCTGTGGGCAGCGGCTGGCTGGAGACGATCTGGGCGACGTCCATGAGTTGTTCGATCGTCTCGACGCGGATGACGCCGGCCTGGCGCATCATGGCGTCGAGGGCCTCCGGCGGCGCCTGCGTGGTGCGGACGGCGTGGCCGGGCGGGAGGTTCAGGCCCATGGCGTCGGATTTGGCGACGATGACGGGTTTGGTCCGGGCCAGCCGGCGGGCCAGGCGGGTGAACTTGCGCGGATTCCCGATGGACTCGAGGTAGAGGCCGACCGCGGTGGTGTCGGCGTCGTCCTCCCAGTACTGCATCATGTCGTTGCCGGACACGTCGGCGCGGTTGCCGGCCGAGAGGAACGCGGAGATGCCTACCCGGCGTCGGCTCGAAGCGGCGTAGAGGGACACGCCGATCGCCGCCGACTGGCTGAAGAGCCCCAGGCCGCCGCGGCGGGCGAGGGAGGGCGCCATCGAGGCGTTGAGGGATACTGCCGGGTTGGCGTTCACAATCCCCAGCGAGGCCGGGCCGATCACCCGCATGCCGTTGGCGCGGGCCTGCCTGACCAGTTCGCGCTGCCTCTGAAGTCCGCGGTCGCCGTCGTCCGCGTACCCGGCGGTGGCCACGACGATCCCCTTGACGCCCGCGGCGCCGCAGTCCTCCACGACTTTGGGGACCTCGTCGTACGGGACCGCAATGATGGCGAGCTTGACCGGGCCCGGCACCTCGGAAAGCTTGGCGAAGGAGAGCATCCCGGCAAGTTCCAGGGCCTCCGGGTTGATCGCGTAGACCGGGCCGGTGAACCCGCCTTCGATGATGTGTTCGAGCAACTGGTAGCCCACGGTGCCCCATTTGCGGCTGGCTCCAATGACCGCCACGGAGGACGGGGCCAGCAGTTCCTGGATGCTGCGCGCCTCGGCGCGGTGTTCCCGGGACTCCATCACGGCCCGCGACTTGTCCGTGGGGTCGATGTTGAACTCGAGGCTGACGACGCCGTCGTCGAAGTGCCGTTTGACGTCATAGCCCGCGTCGGAGAACACCATGAGCATCTTGCGGTTTTCCGGGAGCACTTCGGCGCTGAATTTGCGGATCCCGTTTTCGCGGGCGGCGGCGGCGAGGTGTTCGAGCAGGATGGAGCCGATTCCGCGGCCCTGGTGGGCGTCCGCGATGTTGAACGCGACTTCCGCTTCCTCGGGGTCATCCAGCCGGTCGTAGCGGCCAATCCCCATGATCTCCCCGCCGATGGTGATCACGAGGGCCACCCGGTCCTTGTAGTCCACCTCCGTGAAACGCTTGAGTTCCTTGCCCGAGAGCTTGGACTTGAAAGCGAAGAACCGCATGTAGATGGACTTTTGCGACTGGCCGATGTGGAAGGCCTGGACGGCCTCGGCGTCGGACGGGTGGATGGGGCGCAGATGGGCTGTGCCGCCGTCGCGCAGGACAACATCGGCTTCCCAATATTCCGGATATACGCCGTGCTCGGGCTGATCCACCATAGGCTTAGCCTAGTCATAAACGTACGCAGTACCCGTTCAGCACCCCCTAGAAGGACCTTCCAGCCTTATGGCCCGCCGCCAAACCACGTCCCCCGCCGGGGAAGCCAGCCAAGATTCCGCAGGAATATTCGTAGAAAACATCGTCGATATTGATGTCACTTCCGAGATGGAGGGCTCGTTCCTCGAGTACGCCTATTCGGTGATCTACTCCCGGGCGCTCCCCGACGCCCGCGACGGCCTGAAGCCCGTGCAGCGGCGGATCCTGTACATGATGAGCGAGATGGGCTTGCGCCCGGACCGGGGCCATGTCAAGAGCGCCCGTGTGGTGGGCGAGGTCATGGGCAAGCTGCACCCGCACGGCGACGCGGCGATCTACGACGCCATGGTCCGCATGGCCCAGGACTTCTCGCTCCGGCTGCCCCTCATTGACGGCCACGGCAACTTCGGCTCGCTCGACGACGGCCCGGCAGCACCGCGGTACACGGAAGCCAGGCTGGCGGCGGCGGCGCTGACGCTGACGGACCACCTGGACGAGGACGTCGTCGATTTCGTCCCCAATTACGACAACCAGCTGACCCAGCCGGACGTGCTGCCGGCGGCGTTCCCGAACCTGCTGGTCAACGGCGCCACCGGCATCGCCGTCGGCATGGCGACGAACATGGCCCCGCACAACCTCGTCGAAGTGATCTCCGCGGCGCGGCACCTGATCGAACACCCGGACGCCACCCTTGAGGACGTCATGAAGTTCGTGCCCGGCCCTGACCTTCCCACCGGCGGCCGGATCGTGGGCCTGGACGGCATCCGGGACGCGTACGCCACCGGGCGCGGGTCCTTCAAGACCCGGGCCAAGGTCGAGATCGAGCAGCTCTCCGCACGGCGGACCGGCCTGGTGGTCACGGAACTGCCCTACATGGTTGGCCCGGAGAAGGTGATCGAGAAGATCAAGGACGCCGTCAACGGCAAGAAGCTGACCGGCATCAGCGACATCGTGGACCTGACCGACCGCAAGCACGGCCTGCGCCTGGTGATCGAGCTCAAGAACGGCTTCAACCCGAACGCCGTGCTCCAGCAGCTCTACCGCTACACCCCGATGGAGGATTCCTTCGGCATCAACAACGTCACCCTGGTGGACGGCCAGCCGCAGACCCTCGGCCTGCTGCAGCTGCTCTCCGTCTACGTGGACCACCGCATCACCGTGGTCCGGCGCCGCACCGCCTTCCGGCTGGGCAAGAAAAAGGACCGCCTGCACCTCGTGGAGGGCCTCTTGGTCGCGATCGTCGACATCGACGAAGTCATCCAGATCATCCGGTCCTCGGACGAGGCGGCCGCGGCCCGGACCCGGCTGATGTCCATTTACGACCTCTCCGAGATCCAGGCCAACTACATCCTGGAACTCCGGCTCCGGCAGCTGACCAAGTACTCCCGCATCGAGCTGGAGAAAGAGCAGGAGGAACTGCGCCGCGAGATCGCCGAACTCGAAGCCATCCTCGGCTCCGACGAACGGCTCCGCGCGCTGGTTTCCACCGAACTGGCCGACATCGCCGAGAAGTACGGCACGCCTCGGCGCACGGTGCTCCTCGAATCCGAGGCGGTCTCCCCCACGGTCGCTGCCGCCCTCGCCGCCGCACCCGGCGCCAAGGGCAAGGCCGCTCCCCTGGCGCTCGAAATCTCCGACGACCCCTGCTGGGCCATCTTGACCGCATCAGGCCAGATCGCCCGAACCGCCAACCAGGACAGCCTCGCCGAGACCGGGCCCCGGACCAGGCACGATGTCTTCTCCTCGGTCGTCAAGACGTCCGCCCGCGGCGAGATCGCGGCCATCACCTCCCAGGGCCGCATGTTGCGCCTGCAGGTGATGGACATGCCCGTCCTCCCGCCGACGTCCGGGACCCCGAACATGGCCGGCGGCGTACCGGCCAAGGATTTCATCACGCTCCTGAAGGGCGAATCGCTCGTGGCGTTCGCGCCGCTGGACCAAATACTGGCGGTCGGCACCGCCCAGGGCGTGGTCAAGCGCGTCCAGCCGGACTATCCGCTGAACCGCGAGGACTGGGAAGTCATCGCCCTCAAGGACAAGGACACCGTGGTGGGTGTTGCGCCCGCCGCTTCCGACGACGACGACCTCGTCTTCCTGACGCGCCAGGCGCAGCTGCTGCGCTTCAGCGCGGCTGCCGTCCGCCCGCAGGGCCGCACCGCCGGCGGCATGGCCGGCATCAAGCTCGCCGCCGGGGACCGCGTCCTGTTCTTCGGCGCGGCCGCACCGGCGGACACCGCTGCAGTCGTTGTGACCATCGCGGGCACCGAGGGCGCCCTTCCGGGTACAGCTCCCGGCGCCGCCAAAGTCACGGCACTGGCGGAATATCCGGCCAAGGGCCGGGGCACGGCCGGGGTCCGGGCACACCGGTTCCTCAAGGGCGAGGACACGCTGCTCCTCGCCTGGGCCGGACACGGCCCGGCGAAAGCGTCCTCCCTGGCCGGCGTGGCAAGGTCACTGCCCGGCGAGCACGGGCGCCGGGACGGATCCGGCATCCCCCTTTCACAGGCCATCGACGCCATCGGCCCCAGCATGGCGTGGTTCGGGGAGCCGGGGTCCGGGACGGACGAGTAGCCCCCGGACGCACCTTGTCAGGGAGGGGAGGTCCGGGCGGCGGGTCCGGCCGGGCCCGCATTCAGTGGACGGCCCGGCTAGGCCATGTGGTTGAGGTTCAAGATGTTGCCTTCGGTGTCCAGGAACCACGCGGCCAAACTCCCGTCGGGCGTGGTGGCAATGCCGTCCTCGGTCTTCAGTCCCGGGAAGTCGTATTCTTCGAAGACGACTCCATTGGCCCGGAGCTCCGCAACGGCAGCCGGCAGGTCGTCGACCAACCAGCCGATCTGCGTGTTCTTGGCGGTACCCGCATTGGGTGTCTGATAGAGCAGGAACCCGGTTCCGCCGCCGCACTTGTACTGCAGGTTGTCCTCGGCATCCGGGTTCTCGGGTTCGAGCCCGAGTTTGTCGCGGTAGAAAGCACGCGCACGGGCGATGTCCGCCGCCGGCAGCACTCCGCCGACTTGCTGATCCTTGAGCATGGCTGTTCTCTCTCTTTCCAGGCCCGCCCCCCGGAAGGAATTTTACTCCTCCGACTGCCCGGCGTATCTGCAAAACTGGGCGCGGTTTTCCGGCGGCGGCCAGCTGTATTGCGCTTATGGACTTCGCGTTGCCAGGCTTGGGCCAGTGCGCCGCAGCCACTCGATGGATCGGTGTCACTCCCGAGCCGTGGTCACTGTCCGGGGGCCACCACGTGGGAAAGCATTTGTGGAGATGCTGCGGTCATCCGTGGGGTCGTCCCTGCGGGCCGCGGTCACGCGCCCGCGCTGAGGTCGGCGGGTTTAAAGTAGTGGTTGCGGCGCGGCCGTTGCCGGGGGTCGAGGTGGGGTGGCGGGATGAACCAGGGCACCCCGGTCCGGATTTGGATGGTCCAATGTTCTTTGTGGATCACGTGGTGGTGATGGGAGCACAGCAGTGCCCCGTTGTCCGTGCCGGAGGTGCCGCCGCGGGACCAGTAATCGATGTGGTGTGCTTCGCACCACGGTGCGGGGATGGTGCAGCCGGGGAAGGAGCAGCCCTGGTCCCGGGCGGTGAGGGCCTTGCGGATGTGCGGCGGGAAGATCCTCGAGGCGCGGCCGATGTCCAGGATCCGTCCTCCGCCGCCGAGGACGACCGGGATGATGTCCGCGTCGCAGGCGATCTTCCGGACCGTGGAGGCCGTGACCGGTCCGGTGAACAGCAGGGTCCCCGTGTGCTCCAGTGCCCGCTCCGCTGATGCCGGGCGGTCGAGCCGGGCCAGGAGGTCCCGGTAGTCGATGGTGACCATGACCTGCGGGCGCAGCCCTCCCGTGGCGGGCAGCGAACCGGCCGCCAGCGCGGCCTTGCAGGCCCCCACCAGCCCATCGAGGAGCTTCTGCGGCCGGGACCGCAAGTCCAGTCCGGCCGCGCTGGGGTCATCCTCCGAAACGGCGGCCCGGGCAACGCCGGCCGTGACACCGGAGGCAGGGATGTCCCCCGCGGAAGGGAGCTGGGAGGACGTTTCACCTTCTGGCGCCGTGCCCGGTGCGCCGGAACGACCGGCGCGGGGGTTGGTCGCGGTGTTCATCACGGTCAGGAGGTGCTCGAACTGGTCGGTGGTCGCGAAGATCTCCACATGGTGCAGGCCGTGGCGCTGCCGGCGGATGAACGCGCCCTGAAGCTGGCGCAACAGCTCCTCGGAAGGTTCGGCACCGTCCTGGTCCATCGCGTCCGCCCAGCGCCGCGCGACCCGGACCAGGAAGTCCGCATCGTTCCCGGCCGCCGTGCGCGTCAGGGCGTGCTCCATCCGCGCCGCGGACTCCGCATCACACACCTGCCGGACCCGGTCGAGCGCCAGCGTGACAATCGTGGCGGCCCGGGACGCGACCTCACCGGCCGCGACGGCGGCACCGAGTTCCCCGCGCACGGCAGGCAGCGGCTCCCCGGTAAATCCCTGCCGGGGCAGGATGCTCCCGGCGAGGGCGAGCCGGCGCCGGCCCTCGGCCGCGCCGATCAACAGCCGCGCCCGCAGGAACTCAACTGTGTTCCGGCACCCGTCATCCACCGGAACCACCGCACCCGACCGGGACACCGGCCCGCCCCTGGAGACTCCGGCCGCCGTAACGGGCGAAGCACCATCCCCGGCCCGTGTCCCACCAGCCGCGGTGGCCACAGCCGCCAACGTCGCCCCGCTCCCGCCGGAACCGTCCCGCCAGCCCGTCGTCCACGATGCGGTGACCTTCGCGGCGTCCGCCGCAGCCTGCTTCCAGGTCCGGTCCACCGCGCCGGCCGCCACGAGCTGGAGATACTCCACATGCCTCGAGATCTCCTCCATCCGGCCGGCGAACTCCGATGCCGCACGGAAACCAAACAACGCCGCGTCCTGCACCGCCGTCGCGCCGATCATTTGGAGTGCGGCCAAAACGCCGTCCACACCAGGCTGAAAGCCCGGGTCCGTTCCCTGAAACGAGCAGGGAATCGTGCCGCAGGCGAGAGCGGGGCCGGTGCACCTCTCCGTGCCCTGCCCCTCGTCCTCGAAAGGAATGAAATCCCCGACGGCTTCCACAATCACAGTCTGCCAGTGGGGTGTGACGTTTTAGCCGGACCGGGCGTGGGCCGGACCATCGAGACTTTGTCCAGAAACCTGGACGTGGCGCCAGGCTTGAGTCGGGGGAGGAACCCCCTCACATCCGAAAATATGGGCCGACATTGCCCACCTACTATTACTGTCCCGGCGAGCTCCATGACGCGATGACCATCCGTGCTCTCTCAAGTCCGGACGAACAGCCCCATTCGATGCAGACACTCTTGCGGGCCGTTACCGACGCCTTCGACAGCGAATGGAGGGTGCGGGCGATGTTGCGCTCCCGGTACAACTCCCCGCCGTCCGCCCTCGCGCTCCGGATGCCGCCGGGGCACGGATGCCCGGTGGACCGAATGCACTTACACTGCTGGAATGCCTATCATCCCGGATACCAAGGACTGGACCTGGGTCCTGTCACGGCCCTGCCCAGAGTGCGGTTTCGATGTCTCGGTGGGGACCCCGGCCACCGCGCCGGGGATCATCACGAGCATGCTCCCCCGATGGCGTGCCGCCGTCCGGCGGCCGGACGCGGCGGAACGGCCCGATGACGCCACGTGGTCGGTCCTCGAGTACAGCTGCCACGTCCGGGACGTCTTCACGCTCTTCGATCACCGGCTGTCACTCATGCTGGCGGAGGACGACGCCCGGTTCGATGACTGGGACCAGGACCGGACTGCGATCGAAGAGGACTATGCCAACGCCGACCCGGCCGGGGTCGGCGCCGAGCTGACCGCCGCGGGCGAACAGATTGCCGCGTCCTTCGCCCGCGTCCCGGAGGACGACTGGGGCCGCAAGGGAACCCGCAGCAACGGCTCGGTGTTCACCGTACTGACCTTTACGCAGTACTTCCTGCACGACGTCGTCCATCACCTCCACGATGTGGACGGCTGACAGAACCCTCCCGGAGGCCGAGAGGGCCGTAACCGGCGCCATGTCGGTCCATGGGCAACAGTCCCAGACCGGGCTATGCCCGCGCCGGAACCGCCGCCAGGGCGGACCCTTCGCCCGCAGCAACCGCAGCAACCGCAGCAACCGCGGCAGCCGCCGAGTCAAGATCCAGCCGGGCATCCGCGGCGTCGATATCGTCCGGGTTGTGCGTCACGAGAACCACAGTACGGTCCCGTAGACCGTCCCGCAGTTCGGCCAGCATGGTCCGGCCCGCCTCCGCGTCCAGGTGCGCCGTGGGTTCATCGAGCAGGATCACCTCCGCCCCGGTCATGAGGGTGCGCGCCACGGACAGTCGCTGGCGCTCTCCGCCGCTGAGAAATGCACCGCCCGGGCCTATCCTCGTGTCCAGAGCATCCTCAAGGCGCGCCAGTAGCGGGCCGAGGCCTACGGCGGCGAGGGCCGCCTGAAAGTGCCCGTCCAGCACTCCGCCGGCAGCGCGGTCATCTTCGCGCGGCTTCTCCGGGAGCCCCAGCATCAGGTTTCCGCGGATGGTGGAGTCGAAAAGGTGTGCCTCCTGCGGGCACCACGCTGCGCGGCCGCTCAGGAAGAGCCGGCCGCTTTCGGCCGGAAGGAAGCCGAGGATGACAGCCAGCAGGGTGGATTTACCGGATCCGGACGCCCCGGTCACAGCGAGCCAGTGTCCGGGCTCGGCCGCCGCCGTGAGTCCGGAGAAGACCGCATTGCCGCCCGGCCAAACGGCGGCGAGCCCCTCAAGTTCGATTCCCGGAGCGCCTCCGGGCCGTGAGGCCACGGCAACGAGGCCGGATGCATCCTCCGTGCCCCCTGCGTGGCTCCGGTCCAGCACCCCGGCGTCGCTGATCCGACGCAGCACCGTGCGGAGCGCCGGGTACTGCCGGACCGCCGTCGTGATGGCCGCATAGGGTTCAACGAGGGCAAGCTGCAACAGGACGACGACGGCGACCGTCGCCGGCACGGCCGCGCCGCTGGCCACCGCCGGCGCGGCCAGAACGGCGCTGGCCAGGGCGGCAGCCCCGCAGGCCAGCATCGTGAGGCCCTGGCCGAGCCCTTCTGCCCATGCGGAGCGCTGGGATGCTGCTGTCGCGGCCCGGTCGGCCCGGCCAATCGCCTCAAGGACGGGGGCAGCCACGCCGTTCGCGTGCAGTTCCGCCCGGGCGTCCAAGGCCGCGGCGACGTCACGGAGCACGCCGGACCGGAGCCGCTGTTCGGTGCCGGCGGCCATGCGGTCGGCGGCAAGGGCCAGCGCCGGTGCCGCGAGCAGGCTCACCAGTGCGGCCGCAACCACCGCCGGGAGGGCGCCCGGCAACAGCATCCCGATCCCGGCCACTGCGGCCGCGGCAACCGCGACTGCGGTCACGGGCGGCAGTACGACGCGGGGCAACAGCTCCCGGAGCGTGTCGACGTCGTCCACCACGGCGCCCAGGACGTTGCCGCCCTGCAGGAGCCGGCGCAAGGATAAGGCGCGCCGGCTCAGCGATTCCCAAAGCCGGCCCCGGAGCCGGGTCAGGGCGGCGAAGACGGCGTCGTGCAGCAACAGCCGCTCGGCGTACCGCAAGGCCGCCCGGCCGACGCCAAAAAACCGCACGCCGACGATGGCGGTGAGCAGATACAGGATCGGCGGCTGTTCGCTGGCGCGGATGATCAGCCAGCCGGAGAGCCCGGCGAGGGCAACGGCGAACAGGGCCGCCAGGGTGCCCACGGCGCCGGCGGCCGCAAAGCGGCCCGATACCGGCGCCAGGAGCCGGCGCAACTGCGTTCCGACAGAGCCGACGGGAACAGTGCGGGCGTCCGGTCGTGCCCGCGCCGGGGCCGTGTCCAGTCCAGCGTTCCGTTTGGCAGTCGGGGCCGCGGCCGTGACCGTGGTCGTGGTCGCGGCATGGACGGCCGACGGCGGTCGGATCGCCGCATCCCGCACGTCCGGGTCTTCCCCGGCGGATGCCGGCAGCGGACCGGGGCCCGGATATTCGATGCCAGGGTGGCCGTCACCGTGCGAAGCCACCGCGACGAGCACGTCGGCCAGTTCCCTCGTCTGCCGGTCGTGCGCGACGAGCAGCACGGTTGCCCGGCCCCGCAGCCCGGCGATTGCCCGGCTGACGACGGTGGCGGACTCCCGGTCCAGGTGGGCCGTGGGCTCATCGAGCAGCAGGACGGTGGCTCCTGCCTCGATCCGGGCCAGCCCGCGGGCCAGTGCCACGCGGCGCAGCTCGCCCGGGCTCAGTTCCGCCGGGTGCTTGTGCGCCAGATGGGCCGCGGCAACGGCTGCCAGGCAACGCCGCGCTGTGTCGCTGGCGGCCGCGGCGTCATCAGCGCCGGCGCCGGCCAGCGCGGATGCCGGCGCGGATGCCGCAGCAGACGCCGGCGCACCGAGGTACAGCCGGACCTCCTCCAGCACAGTAGACGCCACCATGACCGGATGCTGCGGCACCCAGGCGGTGTTCGCTGTCGTGAATCCTTGAAGGCGACCGCTGATCGCTGTTCCGGCGCCTCCCGCGATGGTCCCGGCCAGCACGCCCAGCACCGTGCTCTTGCCGGCGCCGCTGGCTCCGTCGAGGGCCGTGATCCTGCCGCGTGCCGCGGTGAAGCTGAGCGGCCCTACGGCAGGGTCCGTCCGGCCGCGGTAGCGGACCGTCAGGCCCTCTACCGCAATTTCGGGCGGCCCGTCCGTCCCGGTCTGCCGGGACGGACGGGCGGAGGCTGCGGCCGGTCGCAGTGGAGCTGGTTCCGGCCCCTCAAGGACCGTCGCGGTGTCGGCGAGCGCGGCGCGGCCTTCATCGCTGGCATGGTGGGCGGTGCCCAGCTCGCGAAGCGGAAGGTAGCAGTCGGGGGCCAGGATCAGCGCCAGCAGCCCCGCTTCGAGGGCGATGTCCCCGTTGACCAGCCGGACACCGATGAAGACGGCCACCACGGCCACGGAAATCGTGGCGATCAGTTCCAGGGCCAGAGCCGAGAGGAAAGCGGTGCGCAGGGTCCCCATGGTCCGGGAGCGGTACTCCTCCGAGATATCCTCCAGGGCCTTACGCTGCGCTGTGGCGCGGCCCAGGCCCACCAGGACGGGGAGTCCCTTGGCAAGTTCCAGCATGTGCCCGGAGAGCCGGGACAGCGCGGATTGGGCTTCCCTGACCCGTTCTTGCGTGTACCGCCCGATCAGGATCATGAACAGCGGCACGAGTGGCACGGTCAGTACGATCACCACGGCACTGATCCAGTCCGCAAACAGGATGCGGGCCCCGAGCAGCAGCGGGATGGCCGCGCAGTTGACCAGGGCCGGAAGGAACTGCGTGTAGTAGCTGTCCAGCGCGTCGAGCCCCCGCGTGGCCAGGACGGCGAGCCCGCCGTCGGAGGGGCCTGCGGAGCGGGTTCCGCTGCGCAGCGCCCGCTCCAGCAGCTGCGCGCGTAGCTCCTCTTTGACTCCCAGCGCCGCGCGCCGGGAGGCGACGGCCTGCGCCCAGACGGTGACGGCGCGAAGTGCCACTCCCGCGGCCCCCCAGACAAGCGGCTCAGCCCAGCCGGGATTGTGCACCATCAGCCCCGCGAGCATCGACGCCACCGCCTGTCCGATGAGCACCAGCGAGAGTGCCTTCAGGGCGGCGAGCAGGCCCAGCAGATAAAGGGCGGAGCGCGTTGCAGGGCCGGCCGGGAAGGGTCTCATCAGCTTCTAGTCCTTGGGGGCGAGCGCTTTGGCGGCGATCGCGGGAAGGAAGCTGTGGGCCTGGGGAATATGCGCGGCACTCACGCGGCGACGGAACACCCAATACGTCCAGGCCTGGTACGCCAGGACCAGTGGCAGCCCGATGCAAGCCACAATGCTCATCAGGCCCAGCGTGTAGTCCGAGGAGGAGGCGTTGGAGATCGTCAGGTCGAACGCGGGGTTCAGCGTGGACGGCAACACCACCGGGAACGCGGCGCCGAAGATCGACGCGCTGCCGAGCAGAAGGAAGACGCCCAGGGACAGGAACGCCCTTCCCTCCGCACCGTTGCGGGCGAAGTTCCAAGCGAATGCGGCGGCCACGACGGCGAGCACGACGGCGGCCACGGTCCAGGCCTCGCCGCTGAGCAGCTGCAGGCTGACGGCCCAGCCCGCAATCGGCAGGAGCAGCACCGGCAGTAGCCGGACGAACCACCGCCGCGCCCGGTGGCGGACGTCGCCGTCGGTCTTCAGTGCCAGGAACGCCAGCCCGTGCAGGAGCGAGAACCCGACGACGGCGAGGCCGCCGAGCACGGCGTAGCCGTTGAACCACGCGAACGGGCCGCCCTCGCGGTCACCGTTCGCGTTCAGCGGGAGCCCGGTGGTGGTCAGGGCCAGTGCGGCGCCCACGCCGAAGGCTGCCACGAGCGAGCCTGCCGAGATGGCCCAGTCCCAGCGCGCACGCCACTGCGGGGTGTCCACCTTGCCGCGGTACTCGAACGCCACGGCCCTGAAGATGAGCGCGACGAGGACCAGCAGGAGCGGCAGGTAGAGTGCCGAGAACAGGGAGGCGTACCAGAGCGGGAAGGCCGCGAAGGTGGCGCCTCCGGCGGTCAGGAGCCAGACCTCGTTGCCGTCCCAGACCGGCCCGATCGTATTGAGCAGGACGCGGCGTTCGGTGTTGTTCCTGGCGAACCCTTTCATCAGCATGCCGACACCGAGGTCAAAGCCCTCGAGAAAGAGATAGCCCGTCCACAGCGCCGCGATGGCAATGAACCAGATGGTGGGTAGCAGTTCCATGCTGAGAATCCTCTGCGCTTCCAGGTTGCGGTGGCTTAGTAGGCGAAGGCCAGGACGTCGTCCCCGGCTCCGGGTTTGCCCGGACCGGGCGTTTTGTCTTCGTTTTCGTCGGCGGCGGCGTGGGCGAGTTCGGGCATGGCCGAGACCACCCCGCCGCGGATGTAGGTGACCAGGAGCCTGACCTCGACCACCAGCAGCACCGCGTAGACGGCCGTCAGGACCAGGAGGGAGGTCAGGATTTCCCCGGCGGACACCCCCGGGGAGACGGCTGCGGCGGTGAACATGAAGACCTGGTCGATTCCGCTGGGATCCGGGTTCGGGGCGACGACGAAGGGCTGGCGGCCCATCTCCGTGAAGATCCAGCCGGCGGCGTTGGCGCCGAAGGGTGCCAGGATGCCGAAGACGGCCAGGCGCATGAGGCCACGGGAGGCCGGCACTGTCCCCTTGCGGGTGAGCCAGAGCGCCACGAGGGCAGCGAGCGCGGCGAGTCCGCCGAACCCGATCATCATCCGGAAGCCCCAGTAGGTGACCTCCATGACGGGCACGTACTGGATGTCCTGGCCGGCGTGGGCACCGTAGATGGGGTTGTCCGGCAGGGTGGTGCCGTACTTTGCCTTGTACTCGTCCAACAGGCTGTTGACGCCTTTGACTTCGGTGGTGAAATCGCCCTTGGCCAGGAAAGACAGGATGCCGGGGACCTCGATCACGGCAACGATGTCGTTGCAGTTCTTCGATCCGAGGTTGCCGACGCTGAGGACGGAGAATCCGGTGCCGTCGTGGCAGGCCGCTTCGGCGGCAGCCATCTTCATGGGCTGCTGTTCAAACATCAGCTTGCCCTGCAGGTCGCCGGTGACGGCGGTTCCGGCGAAGGAGATCATGGCAACGACGGCACCGATCCTCAGCGAACGGATCCACACGGCGTGATCGGTGCGGTCGCGGCCGGAGATGGCGGCCTCGCCGGGAATTACCTTGCCGTCGGGACCGACGGTGTCGATCCCGTCGTGTCGGCGGCGCCACAGGTGGTACCAGGCGATGCCAAGCAGGAAGCCGCCGGCGACGGCCAGTGCGCCGAAGAGGGTGTGGGGGACGGCGACAAGGGCCGTGTTGTTAGTGAAGACGGCCCAGGCATCCGTCATGTGGGGCCGGCCGTTGACCATTTCGACGCCCACGGGGTGCTGCATCCAGCTGTTGGCAACGATGATGAAATAGGCGGAGAAAGCGGAGCCGATCACGGTGACCCAGAGGCAAGCGAGGTGGACGCCGCGTTTGAGCTGCTTCCAGCCGAAGATCCAGAGGCCCAGGAACGTGGACTCCACGAAGAACGCCAGGAGGGCCTCCATTGCCAGCGGGGCACCGAAGACGTCGCCCACGAAGCGGCTGTATTCGCTCCAGGCCATGCCGAACTGGAATTCCTGCACAATGCCGGTAGCGACGCCCATGATGAAGTTGATCAGGAAAAGTTTGCCCCAGAACTTCGTCATCCGCAGGTACTCGGCCTTGCCGGTGCGGTACCAGAGCGTCTGGATCACAGCCACGACCAGGCCAAGGCCGATCGTCAGGGGCACCATCATGAAGTGGTAGACGGTGGTGATTCCGAATTGCCAGCGTGCGATTTCCAAGGCGTCCAAGGCAGTCCCTACTTTTGGCTAGGTTTGAGCAAGTTCTACATAGCGTAGAACTGATAGTTCTACAGAGTGTAGAACACATCGGCGCTTCCCAGTAACCCAGACTCCCACGGCCCGTCACAGCCCGCAATGGGGCCGGGAGCCCGACGCCGACACCTCCGCGCGATGCCGCGCGACGCCGACCGACACGCCGGAGCGACGCAGTTCTACCTCATGTAGAAAGAATGCGCAAAACACGGTAAATTTAAGACTGAAGTATTCACGCCCCGCCCCGGCAACAGACGCATCACGCCGGAGCGGCCATCAAAGAAGGACGATCGAATGGCAAGTCTCGGTGAACTGGAACGGGCAGTGATGGATCTGCTCTGGGCAGGCCATGAGGCTGCAACGGCCAACACCCTGCGTGACCTGCTCGCGCAGAGCACGCAGGCCCAGGACGGCACGGCCGGCCACGAGGGCAAGGACCTTGCCGTCACCACGGTGCTCACAGTGCTCTCCCGCCTAGAGCGCAAGGGTCTCGTCGAGCGCGAACGCGGCACGCGTCCGCACCGCTACCAGGCGGTTTCCAGCCGTGCAGACCACACCGCGGAACTCATGCATGAGGTCCTGGGATCCGCTCCGGACCGTGAAGCTGTGCTGGCACGGTTCATTGGCTCGGTCACTGACACTGAAGCGGAAACACTGCGCAAACTGCTGGGCCGCAGCTAGCGCCCGATGTTCTGGACCTCATATCTTCTGGCGGTCCTGGCGGTAGTACTGGCATGGCCGGTGCCCATCGTTCTTTCCCGTGCCCAGTGGCCGGCCCGCTCCCCCTTCACGGCGATGCTTCTCTGGCAGGCGATCGCGCTCGCCGGCGGTCTGTCCATGATCGGCGCCATGCTGGTCTACGGGCTGGAGCCGGTCGGGGACAACCTGCTGGCAGGTCTCAAAGCCCTGGCCGGAATGGTCTTCAACAACGCGCCCACCACGGAGCTGGGCTTCTGGCACATCTTTGCGCTTTCCGCCGCGGCACTCCTGACGGCCCACCTCGTCTTCACCCTGCTGCTGACCTACTACAAGATCCAGCGGCAGCGGCGGCGGCACCGGGAGCTCCTGGCCCTCCTCGCCTCGCCGTCCGATGACGGCCCTGGGACCATGGTCATCAGCGTGGACTCCCCCGTGGCCTACTGCCTCCCGGGCGGGGCACGGTCCGTGACGGTCTTGTCGGACGGGCTGATGGCGGCCCTGGAACCCGCCGAACTGCGTGCCGTGCTCATCCACGAAAACGCCCACTTGAGCCAGCGGCACCACCTGCTGCTGTGGGCTTTCGCCGCCTGGCGCCAGGCACTTCCCTGGCTTCCCACCACGCGGCTGGCCCAGGAAGCGGTCAACTCCCTGATCGAGATGCTGGCCGACGACGTCGCGCTGAAGACCGAGAGCCGGGCCACCCTCATCAAGGCGATCGCCATCGTGGCGAGCGGCTCCGCGGGCGCGCCGGCCAGCCGGCTGGCCTTCAGCGAAAATGGGATGGCCGAGGGCGATACCGGCCAGCCGGGCGCAACGGGAGGGTCCGGATCGGCACGCACGACGGCGTCGCGCGTCAGCCGCCTGCTCTCGCCGCAGCCTCCGCTTCCGGAAGCACTGCGTACCGTGGTCCTGGCGGCCTGCGTGCTCCTGCTGGCGCTGCCGACGGCGCTGTTGCTCGTCCCGGGCCTGCTCGGCTGAACCAGCCAGCTCAATCACGGCACCCGGTTCAAGCCCAAAACAGCGTGAGGGCCGCCCCCGAGCGCGGCTTGACACGCGCCCGGGTTTAGATGACGCTCAGGCGTCGATCCGTTCCCGGTCCAGGCTCGCGGCGCCGGCGATGATGAAGTCCTTGCGCGGCGCGACGTCGGAACCCATGAGCAGGTCAAAGGTGTCCTCGGCCTGCTTCGCGTTCTCGATCCCCACTTTGCGCAGCGTGCGGTGCCGGGGGTCCATCGTGGTCTCGGCCAACTGCTCCGCGTCCATCTCCCCCAGGCCCTTGTAGCGCTGGATCGGCTCCTTGTACCGCTTGCCCTCCTTGGCCAGCCTGGCCAGCAGGACGTGCAGCTCCGCCTCCGAATAGGTATAGATCATCTCGTTGGCCTTCTGGCCCGCGTTGACGACCTCGACACGGTGCAGCGGCGGGACGGCGGCAAAGACCCGGCCCTCATCGATCATGGGCCGCATGTAGCGGAAGAACAGCGTCAGGAGCAGCGTCCGGATGTGGGCGCCGTCGACGTCGGCGTCCGTCATGAGGATGACCTTGCCGTAGCGGGCGGCGCCAATATCAAAACTCCGGCCCGAGCCGGCACCCACCACCTGGATAAGGGCGGCACATTCGGCGTTGGAGAGCATGTCCCCCACCGAGGCCTTCTGGACGTTGAGGATCTTGCCACGGATGGGCAGCAGCGCCTGGAAGTCCGAGGAGCGCGCCAGCTTGGCCGTGCCGAGGGCCGAGTCGCCTTCCACAATGAAGAGTTCGGAACGGCCGACGTCGTCCGTGCGGCAGTCCGCGAGCTTGGTGGGCATCGACGAGGTCTCGAGCGCGTTCTTGCGGCGTTGCGTTTCCTTGTGGACGCGGGCCGAGATGCGCGACTTCATCTCGCTGACGATCTTCTCCAGGAGCAGCGCGGACTGGGCCTTGTCGTTGCGGTTCGCGGACGTCAGCTTGGCGTTGATCTCCTGCTCCACCACCTTGGCCACGATGGCGCGGACGGCGGAAGTGCCGAGGATTTCCTTCGTCTGCCCCTCGAACTGCGGCTCGGCCAGGCGGACTGTCAGGACCGCGGTGAGCCCGGCGAAGATGTCGTCCTTTTCGATCTTGTCGTTGCCGGCCTTGAGTTTGCGGGCATTGGTCTCGACGGCTTTGCGGAAGGTCTTGAGCAGCGCCTGCTCAAAACCGGATTGGTGGGTTCCGCCCTTGGGCGTGGAGATGATATTGACAAAGGTGCGCACCGTGCTGTCGTAACCGATCCCCCAGCGGAGAGCGACGTCGACTTCGCAGTCCCGCTCGACCTCAGCGAGCTGGCTGTGGCCCTTTTCGTCAATGACGGGCACCGTCTCCTTGAACTTCCCCGCCCCGTGCAGGCGCCAGATGTCCGTCACGGCGGGGTCTGCGGCGAGGAAGTCGACGAACTCGGAGATGCCGCCGTCGTGGTGGAAGATTTCCTCGTGCGGCCCCGACTCCCCCGGCGTGCCCGCAATCTTGCGTTCGTCCCGGACCGTCAGCTTCAGTCCGGGGACCAGGAAGGACGTCTGGCGGGCACGCGCGGCGAGCTCGTCGTAAGAGAACTTGGCGTCCGGCGTGAAAATCTGCCGGTCCGCCCAGTAGCGGATGCGCGTTCCGGTGACGCCGCGTTTGGCCTTGCCCACGATGTCCAGTACTGAACCGTCCACGAACGGCTCGAAGACTGCTGCCGGGTCCGGCCTGGTGCCCGGGTCCTTGAAGCGGCCGGGCTCGCCCCGGCGGAAGGACATCTTGTAGGTCTTGCCGCCGCGGTCGACTTCGACGTCCAGCCGGGAGGACAGGGCGTTCACAACCGACGCGCCGACGCCGTGCAGGCCGCCGGACGCGGTATAGGAACCGCCGCCGAACTTGCCGCCGGCGTGCAGTTTCGTGAAGACCACCTCGACGCCGCTCAGTCCGGTCTTGGGTTCGATGTCCACCGGGACGCCGCGGCCGTCGTCGTGGATCTCCACCGAGTTGTCCGCGTGCAGGATGATTTTGATGTCGTGGCCGAAGCCTGCGAGGGCCTCGTCGACGGAGTTGTCGATGATTTCCCAGAGGCAGTGCATGAGACCGCGGGAGTCCGTGGAGCCGATGTACATGCCCGGGCGCTTGCGGACGGCCTCGAGGCCCTCCAGCACGGAGAGGTGCCGGGCGGTGTAATCAGAACTGGGTGCCACTGGTCGTGAACTCCTTTTGCGACGGGACCTGCCACAGCGGGCAGTCAGAGCATGTTGACGCTCTTCCCAGCGTAGTCGGACTGCCGCCGTTCACCGGGTTGCCACTCCTCCGGGGGCCGCACACCGGGGTACCCGTTACCGAGACGTGATACGCGTACAGCGAAAGTGGGCCATCCTTGCGATGGTTCCGCAGCGAATGCTGGTTATATAGGTATACCGAACTACCAAGGAGGCCGAACATGACAACAGCAGTTGCGAACCGCACACTCACCACCGTTGACCGGTGCGATCGTTGCGGAGCACAGGCATATGTCCGGGTTGTTCTCGGAGCCTCCGGCGGTGAGCTGCTTTTCTGCGGCCACCACGCCCGCGCCGTGGAACCGACACTCAAGCCGCTCAGCTCAGACTGGCACGACGAGACTGCACGGCTGAATGAGAAGGCGCCGGTTCCGGTCGACTAGTTCCGTTAGCGTTCAGCCGAGCTGACCTGACCTGAGACCAAAACTGGCCAGGGCCCCTCCATTCCGGAGGGGCCCTGGCACTTTAACAACGCGGAGGCACTCCCCGCCCATTCATCCGAAGATTATGGGCGCGAAGTGACTCCGCGCTGCGCTGTGCGGGTTCTAGTCCAGGTAGTCGCGCAGGACCTGGGACCGCGACGGGTGCCGCAGCTTGGACATCGTCTTTGATTCGATCTGGCGGATCCGCTCACGCGTGACGCCGTAGACCTTGCCGATTTCGTCTAAAGTCTTCGGCTGTCCGTCGGTCAGGCCAAAGCGCATCGCCACGACGCCTGCTTCACGCTCGGAGAGCGTGTCCAGCACCGAGTGCAGCTGTTCCTGCAGGAGGGTGAAGCTCACAGCATCCGCCGGAACCACGGCCTCGGAGTCTTCGATGAGGTCGCCGAATTCGGAGTCGCCGTCCTCGCCGAGCGGGGTGTGCAAGGAGATGGGCTCGCGGCCGTACTTCTGTACTTCGACGACCTTCTCGGGGGTCATGTCGAGCTCGAGGGCCAGCTCCTCCGGGGTGGGTTCGCGGCCGAGGTCCTGAAGCATCTGCCGCTGGACGCGGGCCAGCTTGTTGATGACTTCCACCATGTGCACCGGGATACGGATGGTGCGGGCCTGGTCTGCCATGGCACGGGTGATCGCCTGGCGGATCCACCAGGTGGCGTAGGTCGAGAACTTGAAGCCCTTGGTGTAGTCGAACTTCTCGACTGCACGGATCAGGCCCAGGTTCCCTTCCTGGATGAGGTCCAGGAACAACATGCCGCGGCCGGTGTACCGTTTGGCGAGCGAGACCACGAGGCGGAGGTTGGCCTCCAGCAGGTGGTTCTTGGCGCGCTTGCCGTCGTGGATCACGAACTCAAGCTCACGCTTGAGCTTCGGGTCCATGGTGCCGTCGTCGGCGTTGATCTTTTCTTCGGCGAACAGGCCGGCTTCGATCCGGAGAGCGAGATCCACCTCCTGCTCGGCGTTCAGCAGGGCGACCTTGCCGATCTGCTTGAGGTAATCCTTGACGGGGTCGGCCGTGGCGCCGGCCGACATGACCTGCTGCACCGGGGCGTCGTCGTCATCAGCGTCGGAGTAGACGAAGCCGGAGCCGGTGGTGGCTGCTGCCTTGCCTGCTGTTTCTTCGCCGTCCTCACCGAGTTCGGCGGCGCCGGGCGTGATGTCATCGAGGTCCTCGTCGACGTCGGCATCATCCGAGTCGTCGTCGCCACGGGCGGATTTGCCTGCGGCTTCTGCCGCGGCTTTAGCGCCGGGCTTAGGCCCGCGCTTCTTGGGCTCAGGCTTGACGGCCGCCGAAGCGGTCTCGCCGCCCTCGGCGGAAGCTGCGTCTTTGACAGCCTTGTTGGCTGCACGCGTGGCGGCGCGTTTGGCGTTCGTCGCCGCCTTCTTCTCATCAGGGGACAATTCGGCCTGGTCGGCGGGTTCCTTCTTCGCGGAAGACGGGGTCACAGAAAACCTTTCTAGCAGCGGTCTGTGGAATCACCATACGGGCAACACCACTATGACCCTGTCAAGTCCGTGTTTCACATCATGTGCAACCACGGCCAGCAGAGCCACTAAGTAGAACTGCCGGGGCGGCCATAATGTTCCCTGTTTCCAAGGTTCATTGCGGGCACTTGATACACGGACCCAACCGGGTCTCGGCAACCATTGTCTCACGGTTTTTCGAATCGGCCCCCTTCCCCGGGCCCCGCGTGCGCAATATTTGGGCAGCTCCTCACGCTGCGTCCGGTGTGAACTTCTGCCACGCCGCGTCCCGCTTCGACGCCCAGCCGCAGACCGTCCCGCGCCGGGCCAGTTCAGCCAACAGTTCCGCCAGCCGGTAACCCGGGCATTCCTGCAACGCCCGGCTGAACAGCGCGTCCGCGAAAGATCCGCGGCCGCGGCACCACTCGATCCAGCCACGCGCCGCGAGCGAGGCGGCCCGCGATTCCCCGCTGCCGTCAGCGCCCAGCAGCGTGAGGACACGTTCCAGCCGCATCATCAGGGCCCAGTCCGGGACCGCGGGCGAGAGACCCAGCAGAACCTCTCCATAGCCGGGAGCCTCAGACGGATGGCCGCCGGACCCGCCGGTCGGGCTGCCCGCGCCAAGGGGTGGCGCCGCGGCAGGGAAGCCGTCCAGCGGCGGCATCGGCGCGGGCGGCCCGGCGCTGCCGTCGAAGATCCCGAATTCCACGGGGCCGCGTTCGGCCGCCGCGTGGCCCGCGGCAGCCATCACCAGCACGGCGTCGCGCCACGCCTGGACGCAGAGGCTGGCCCGCAGATAGCCGGCGAGCCCCAAAGGCAGGTCCGGGTTAGGGCCGGGCCGCAGTTGCCGGGCCGGCACGGCGTGCAGGACCCGGGCCCAGACGTCGAGCACCTGCGTGAACTGCGTCCGGCTCCGCCGGCGTCGGAAGAATTCTTTCGCCCAATCGAGCTCCGCTTCAAGCGCCGCCGGATCCTCAGGCTGCGGGGGCTCGGCGGCTGCACCCGGGGCGGCTCCGACCATGCTGCCGCGCAACACCATCTCGGCGTTGAGCCTGCTGTTCCTGATCTCCTCGACAGGCCGGCCGGGAGCGCAACACTCCGGATCAGCGCAGTATGCGTTCCGCCAGAAGTCGGCCCCGATGATCCAGGCGTCCCGCACCGGCATGCCGCGTTCCCTGAGGGCGAGCTCCAGCTCAGCCAGGAGCGGGGCCCAGGGACCGGCGCCGCCATCGCGGCCGGTGAAGAGGGCCAGCAGCGAGCCGTCAGCCTCGTCGTCGGCCGCCAAATAGGACGCGACGGTGCGCGCGAAGTCGGCGAGGGCGGCAACCCCGCCGGGCATCCCGCCCTTGCTGCCGGCTGGACCGCCGGCTGGACTGCCGCCGGGAAGGTCGAGCCGCAGGGTAGCGCCGAGCCGTTTGCCCTGCATGGTCATGGCCACGAGGCTGTTCTCCGGCCAGTACCCCAGGGAATGCGGGATGAATCCGAGAATGTCTTCCGGGCCGGTGATTTTCAGATGATCGGGAGGTGTCATGAGGCCAGCTTCGCCGCGGCCGGGTCCGTGTGTAAGCCCGGAAAGCCGCTATGTGGACAACCCTGGAGGATCAGGCGTCACGGGGTGCGGCGGCGCTCCACATTGAGCCGGCGCTGCCGGGCCAGGGCAGTCAGCAGCGGCGGCACAACAGTTCCCTGGGCCGCCATCTGGCGGCGGACCTTCCGCCGGGTCGCGAGGATGGCACCGGCACCGCCCGCCAGCAGCAGGAACTGCACGCCCAAGGCGATGCGGAACGGCTCAAGGCCATACAGCTCGCCATGGGAGAACCCGGTGGAGTGCAGGACGTCGAGCACGAGGCCGATCAGGAAGATGGCCACGAGGGAGGCAATGAAGCCGCCCACGTTCACGATCCCCGTCGCTGTCCCGAGCCGGTGGGCCGGGTTGAAGGTCCGTGCGAAGTCGAAGCCGATCATGGAACCGGGACCCCCCACGGCCAGCACCACGACCAATCCCGCCAGCAGCCACAGCGGGGACCGGCCCGGCATCAGCAGCACCGCCGCCCAGGCCGCGCCCGTGGCGGCCGAGATCAGCAGCACCATGGTGGAACGCCGCAGGGGGTGCCGGGCAACGAAGCTGCCCATGAGCGGGCCGGCGGCGATGGCGGAAGCCACGTAGAGCGTCATGAGAGCCGAAACGGTCCCGCCGTCGAGTCCCTCGGCCGAAATCAGGAAAGGGTAACCCCAGGTCATGGCGAAGACCGTGCCGCTGAACTGGACGGTGAAGTGGCTCCACAGGCCGAGCCGGGTTCCCGGCTGCCGCCACGCATGCCCAAGCGAAATGCCCGTGGCACGCAGGCCTTGCAGGGGCTGGGGTGCCGGATGCCCCGGAGGCAGGTCCTGGAGCAGGACGAGCACCAGGACCGCAGCAAGTGCGGACATCGCGGCGAGCGTCAGGAAGGCAGGCGTCCAGCCGGCCGAGTGCAGGATCATGGCGAACGGCACGACGCTGAAGAGCTGCCCCAGCTGCCCGGACATACCGGTCAGCTGCGTGAGCAGCGGCACCCGGGCGGGGGCGAACCACAGCGGGAGGAGCCTGATCACGGAGATGAAGGTCATGGCGTCGCCCGCGCCGACGAGCACGCGCCCCATGACGCCGCCCGGAATGTTGTCCGCAAACGCCAGCTGGAGCTGGCCGAGTCCCATCAGAATGGCGCCGCCGGCCACCATGGCCCGGGAGCCGAACCGGTCCACGAGCACTCCTACCGGGATCTGCAGGGCGGCATAGACGAGCAGCTGAAGCACGGTGAAGAAGGAGATCTGGGCCGCGCTGGCATGGAAGCGCGCCGTGGCTTCCAGGCCCACGACACCGAAGGACGTTCGCTGGCTGACTGCCACGAGGTACGCGAAGATCCCGATGATCCAGATCAGCCAGGCGCGGGGGGAAGTCACTCCCCCATTATGCCCGCCCTCGGATAAATAGTATTTATTCTCCGGGTTCTTTACGAGCCAGATAGGCCTCGACTGCTGCGCCGAGCGCGTCAGCATTGGGAAGCTGGTCGTTCTCGTCGGCGAGCAGGGATCGCCGCACTGTCCCTTCAGCCTTCTCGTCATACCGCGTCTCCAGCCGGGCCACAACCTGCTGGACTTCCTCCGAGGCGTCAATCTGCTCGGCGATCTGGCGGCCCACCTCCCGGCCGGCCTCCCGGAGCCGGTCTGTGGGAAGCATGAGCGAGGTGGCCGCGCCCAGGTACTCCAGTCCGGCCACGGCGGCCGTCGGGTATTCGGCCTCGGCAAGGTAGTGCGGCACGTGGATCACGTAGCCGGCAACGTTGCGGCCCGCTTCCGTCAGCCGAAGTTCCAGAAGGTGCCCGACGGCGGCCGGCACCTCCACAGTCGGCTTCCAGACTGAAATGCCCTCGATCAGGTCCGGCCGGTTTCCGTGGACGGTGACCCCGACCGGCCTGGTGTGCGGCACGGGCATGGGGATGGAATGGATCCAGGTGGCGAGATTGACGTCCAGCTCTTCCACGATCCCGACGACGGCACGCGCGAACCGTTCCCATTGCAGGTCAGGCTCGAACCCGGCAAGGAGAAGGAAGGGGCTTCCCAGCCCGTCCACGAGCCGGTACAGGGCCAGGCTCGGGGCCTGGTAGTCCTGCAGGTGGTCCTCGACAAAGCTGATCTGGGGGCGCCGGGTCCGGTAGTCAATGAGCTGGTCGGCGTCGAACTCGGCAATCATCTCGGAGTCCAGGGTGTCCAGCAATTCGGTGGTGATCTGCCTGACGACATGGCCGGCATCAGCGAACCCGGTGAAACCCATGACCAGGTTCAGTCCGCGCAGCCCGGGGCTGTGGAACAGCGCGGCATCACGCGAATAAAGCGATCGGGGGTCCAGCAAAGAGCCGGAAATCCGTTCAATCACGGCACGTTCCTTTCGCGGTAGCGGCGGTGGGGGCGGGCCCGAAACCCTGGGGCAGACAGTGCACCGCATGGGGCACCGCCGATAACTTCTTCAACGCCCCGAAGTCCGGGCTAATTCCTGCCCCGGGTGTGCTCCAGCTCTCATTAAATTGAATTCCCGCGCGGCGGAGAGGCTACGATCGGAACTGGCCTTATTGACGGCTTTGAAGACACCAGGTTGCGTCTCAATCCGACGCCGGCCCAGGTTCCCATGGCAGGGCGCCGAACATGCAGTTCCTGCCGAAATATCCCAGAGAATAAAGGACTGTCCTCGTGGTCAAGAATACCGAAGTCAAACTTAGTGCAGTCGCAGGGGATCTCAGGAAGTCCCCCAGCGACGCCCTCGTCATCGGCGTGGGACAGGGCCCGGACGGACCCGTCCTGCTGGAGAACCCGCTGACGGCCAAGGCCGCGGAGGCGCTGGCGGAAACACTGAGCGTTCTTGGCATCACCGGAGCCGCTGACCAGGCCCACCGCCTGCCGGGCCTGCCCGAAGCCGGAGCCACCATCCTGATGCTCGCCGGCGTCGGCAAGCTGTCCGCCGGACAGCCGCTCACCGAGGAAGCCCTGCGCCGGGCCGCCGGCTCGGCCGTGCGCCAGCTGGCCGGCGTCGCAACGGTCACCCTGGCCCTGCCGACGGCGTCCCGCGCCGATGTGGCGGCCGTCGCCGAGGGTGCCGCAATGGGCGCCTACTCCTTCACCGAATACCGCTCCTCCCGGGACGGACTGAAGGACCCGGTCAAGAACGTCATCATTTATACCGACCTCGCCACGGACAAGGCCCTGGCCCCGGTCCTGGACCGCGCCGCCCTGATCGGCAAGGCCGTCAACGCCACCCGCACGCTCGTCAACCAGCCGCCCAGCCACCTCTACCCCGAGACGTTCGCCGAGGCCGCCAAGGAACTGGCCAAGGGCCTGCCGGTCAAGGTGACCGTCTGGGACGAGAAGCGCCTGGAAAAGGAAGGCTTCGGCGGCATCCTCGGCGTCGGCAAGGGCTCCACCCGGCAGCCGCGCCTGGTCAAAGTTGAATACACGCCCGCCAAGGCCACCGCCAAGATCGCCCTCGTGGGCAAGGGCATCACCTTCGACACCGGCGGCATCTCGCTCAAGCCGCACCTCGGCATGGGCGAGATGAAGTCCGACATGGCCGGCGCCGCCGTCGTACTTAACACCGTGCTGGCCCTCGCCGGCCTCGGCCTGCCCGTCAAGGCGACCGCCTGGCTATGCATCGCCGAAAACATGCCCTCCGGTGCTGCCCAGCGGCCCGCCGACGTCATGACCATCTTCGGCGGCAAGACCGTCGAGGTCCTGAACACCGACGCCGAAGGCCGCCTGGTCATGGCCGACGGCATCGTCGCCGCGAGCCAGGAGTACCCCGACGCCATCATCGACGTCGCCACTCTCACCGGCGCGCAGCTGATCGCCCTGGGCGACCGCACGGCCGGGGTCATGGGCTCGGACTCGGTCACGGGCCCGATCAAGGCCGCGGCGGACCGCGCGGGCGAGCTGGTCTGGCCGATGCCGCTGCCGGAGGAGCTGCGGGCCAGCCTCGACTCCCAGGTCGCCGACATCGCCAACATCGGCGAACGCCATGGCGGCATGATGACCGCGGCTGTCTTCCTGCGCGAATTCGTGGGCAAGGGCAAGGACGGCGAGCAGATCCCCTGGGCCCACATCGACATCGCCGGCCCGTCCTTCAACAACGGCAGCCCGTACGGCTACAACCACAAGCAGGGAACGGGCTGCACTGTCCGCACCCTGGTCGCCTACGTCGAGGATGTCCTGGCCACGGCCGTCTAGCTGATCCGCGGACTTTGTGGCCAGGGCACCGGTGCCTTGGCCACAAAGCCGCGTGACACTGGACACAAGCGCTCCACAAACACGACGACAAGGTGGAGCATGTATTAGTGGTTCGCTAAGGTGAACTCCGGTAGTCCCAAATCAAGTAGTTCCAAACGAAAGGGAACCGGCCGGCCGGAACAATCACGGCAGGCAGGGTCCACGACCAGATGATGCGTACTCTCGTGTCATCGTTCACGCGAGGGAGCGTTTTAGTGGCCGATCAGGCAACTGCGCAAGAATTCGACATCCTGGTACTCGGCGGCGGCAGCGGCGGCTACGCCACCGCGCTGCGTGCCGTCCAGCTGGGCCTCACCGTCGGCCTCATCGAAAAGGGCAAGCTCGGCGGCACGTGCCTGCACAACGGCTGTATCCCCACCAAGGCCCTGCTGCACTCGGCAGAGCTGGCCGACCACGCCCGCGACTCGGCCAAGTACGGCGTCAACGTGACCCTTGACAGCATCGACATCACCGCTGTCAATGCGTACAAGGACGGCATCATTGCCGGCAAGTTCAAGGGCCTGCAGGGTCTGATCAAGGGCAAGAAGGGCATCACCGTCATTGAGGGTGAAGGCAAGCTCCAGGGCACCGACACCGTTGTCGTGAACGGCACCGCGTACAAGGGCAAGAACATTGTCCTCGCGACCGGCTCCTACTCCCGAACGCTGCCGGGCCTGGAAATCGGCGGCAAGGTCATTACCTCCGACGAAGCCCTCACCATGGATTACATCCCCAAGAGCGCGATTATCCTGGGCGGCGGCGTGATCGGCGTTGAGTTCGCTTCGGTCTGGAAGTCCTTCGGCGTCGACGTCACCATCGTCGAAGGCCTCCCGTCGCTGGTTCCGAATGAGGACGCCACGATCGTCAAGGCTTTTGAGCGCGCCTTCAAGAAGCGCGGCATCAAGTTCTCCACCGGTGTCTTCTTCCAGGGCGTCGAGCAGAACGACGACGGCGTCAAGGTCACCCTTGTAGACGGCAAAACCTTCGAAGCCGACCTCTTGCTCGTCGCTGTCGGCCGCGGCCCCGTCACGGCGAACCTCGGCTACGAAGAGGCCGGAATCACCATCGACCGCGGCTTCGTCATCACCAACGAGCGCCTCCACACCGGCGTCGGCAACATCTTCGCCGTCGGCGACATCGTCCCCGGCGTGCAGCTGGCGCACCGCGGCTACCAGCAGGGCATCTTCGTCGCCGAAGAGATCGCCGGCCTGAAGCCGGTCATCGTCGAAGACGTCAACATCCCCAAGGTCACCTACTCCGAACCCGAAATCGCCACTGTCGGCTACAGCGAGAAGGCCGCCAAGGAAAAGTTCGGCGAAGACCAGATCCAGACCCAGGAATACAACCTGGCCGGCAACGGCAAGAGCTCCATCCTGGGCACGTCCGGCCTGGTCAAGCTGGTCCGCCAGAAGGACGGCCCCGTGGTGGGCGTCCACATGATCGGCGCCCGCATGGGTGAGCAGATCGGTGAAGCCCAGCTGATCGTGAACTGGGAAGCCTACCCGGAGGACGTGGCCCAGCTGGTCCACGCCCACCCCACCCAGAACGAATCCCTGGGCGAGGCGCACCTGGCGCTGGCGGGCAAGCCCCTCCACGGCTAGCAGCTCCGCCCGCACCACCGCAGGAACTCAGAGCCTGGTGCACCCGGCCGGAAATGCCGGGTGCACTAAGCTCGACCAAGGCAGCAATCATCCGCACTAAAGATCAATAAGGAGAACGGGGACGACATGTCTGAATCCGTTAACTTGCCCGCCCTCGGTGAGAGCGTCACCGAAGGAACCGTCACCCGCTGGCTCAAGCAGGTCGGTGACCGGGTAGAGGTGGACGAGCCGCTGCTCGAAGTCTCCACCGACAAAGTAGACACCGAGATCCCCTCTCCGATCGCCGGCGTGATCGAGGAAATCCTCGTCGCCGAAGACGAGACCGCTGAAGTAGGCGCTCCGCTGGTCCGCATCGGCTCCGGCTCCGCCGGGGCAGCCGCACCGGCAGGGCAGGCACCTGCCGCCGAGGCACCCGCCGAATCGCCGTCTGCTGCCGAAGCCCCGGCCCCCGAAGCGGAGGCACCCGCAGCCGCCGCCCCCGAGGCTCCTGCCGCTGCGCCCGCCGGCGAAGGCCACGAGGTCACGCTCCCCGCCCTGGGCGAGAGCGTCACCGAAGGCACCGTCACCCGCTGGCTGAAGAGCATCGGCGACACCGTGGAGGTGGACGAGCCCCTGCTCGAGGTTTCCACCGACAAGGTCGACACCGAGATCCCGTCCCCGTTCGCCGGCACCCTCCAGGAAATCCGCGTCAACGAAGACGAAACAGCCGAGGTGGGCTCCGTCCTGGCCGTCATCGGCTCCGGCGCCTCCCCAGCCGCCGCACCGGCTGCCCCGGAAGCCCCGGAGCAGGAAGCTCCGGCTGCACCCGCACCGGCAGCAGCACCGGCACCCGCCGAGGCGCCCAAGCAGGAAGCTCCCGCCGCCCCGGCGGCAACCCCCGCCGCTGCGCAGGCTGCTCCGGCACCCGCCCCCGCAGCCCCGCAGGCTGCTGCCGCACCGGCAGAGTCCGGCTACGTCACTCCCCTGGTCCGCAAGCTGGCCAACCAGCAGGGCGTGGACATCGCTTCCCTGACAGGCACCGGCGTCGGCGGCCGCATCCGCAAGCAGGACGTGCTGGCAGCAGCAGAAGCCAAGGCCGCCCCTGCCCCGGCTGCAGCCGCGCCGGCAGCATCCGCCGCACCCGCAGCACGACCGTCCGCTGAGCTCTCCTCGCTCCGCGGCACCGTGCAGAAGGCCCCGCGCATCCGCCAGGTCATTGCCCGCCGCATGCGCGAGTCCCTGGACATCTCCACCCAACTGACCCAGGTACACGAAGTGGACATGACCAAGGTCGCCAAACTGCGCGCCCGGGCCAAGAACTCCTTCCAGGCGCAGAACGGCTCCAAGCTGACCTTCCTGCCCTTCATCGCCAAGGCAGTTGCCGAGGCCCTGAAGCAGCACCCGAAGGTCAACGCCTCCTACGACGAGGACAAGCAGGAGATCACCTACCACAACGCCGAGCACCTGGCGATCGCGGTGGACACCGACAAGGGCCTCCTGGTTCCCGTCATCGCTGACGCCGGCAACCTGAACCTCGCCGGACTGGCCGGCAAGATCGCCGACGTCGCGGACCGCACCCGCAACGGCAAGATCGGCCCGGACGAGCTGTCCGGCGGAACCTTCAGCATCACCAACATCGGTTCCGTGGGCGCCCTGTTCGACACCCCGATCATCAACCAGCCGCAGGTCGCAATCCTGGGCACCGGCGCCATCGTCAAGCGCGCCGTCGTGGTCGCGGACGAGAACGGCGATGACTCCCTGGCGATCCGCTCGATGATGTACCTCTCCCTGACGTACGACCACCGCCTGGTGGACGGCGCCGACGCTGGACGCTTCCTGCAGACGCTGAAGGCACGCCTCGAAGAGGGCGCGTTCGAGGCAGACCTGGGGCTCTAACCGCCAGGACCGCAGTTCCCGCAGTGACTGGCCGCGCAGCCGGCCAGTGGAGGGCACCTTCCCGCCAGGGAGGGTGCCCTCCCTCTTTATGGACACTTTGTCGCTAAGCTAGGGCCCATGACCATTCTTTTCTACATCCTGCTCTTCCTGCACATCGTCGGCGCCTCCATGGTGGTCGGTATCTGGATCGCCAACATGAAGACCCCCACGGTGCATCCCCGCCAGCGGGACGGTGCCTTCGTGCAGCTGATCACCGGCATCGCCATGATGGGAATCCTGCCGATTCTGCACAACCAGAACCCGGCCGATTTTGACCCCAACTACTTCAAGCTCGGCATCAAGTTCGCCATCGGCCTGGCCGTGGCCGTGCTGGCCTTCATTGGTGCCCGGAAGGTCAAGAAGGGCGAAGCCGTTTCCACGGGTCTCGCCCACGGTGTCGGCGGCCTGGGGCTGCTCAACGTGGCCATCGCTACCCTCTGGCAGTAGTCCTCCCCCGCCGCTGACGGCGGCGGATCCGATAATCCACTGACAGCGGACACCCGTGCGGCCCCGGTGCTGATTCCCTAGGATAGGAACGGCATGATCCGGCGGATCGCCGGGTCTGCGGGATTTCAACGATCTTGAGGAGTGGACATGGCAGCAACACGCACCGCACACACTGTTTGGAATGGCGACCTGATGACGGGCGCAGGCAACACGACCCTGGACAGCTCGGGGCTGGGTAACTTCGATGTGACCTGGAAGGCGCGCGCCGAGGCTTCCGAGGGCAAGACCAGCCCCGAGGAGCTCATCGCCGCCGCGCATTCGGCCTGCTACTCCATGGCCTTCAGCCTCGCCGTTGCCCAAGCCGGCCACACGCCCGAGGAGGTCAACACCAAGGCCGATGTCACCTTCGTGCCCGGCACCGGTATCACGGACAGCCACCTGACCGTCAGCGCGCGGATTCCGGGGATCACGGAAGACGAATTCCAGCGCATCGCTGAGGAAGCCAAGACCGGCTGCCCCGTCTCGGCTGCCCTCACCGGCATCAAGATCACCCTGGACGCCACCCTGGCCTCCTAGGACCAGGGCATCCGGGCCTGACTCATGCGGGCCCGGCCGTCTACGTCGAAGGCCCCCGTTCCCCCTCCTGGAGGGAACGGGGGCCTTCGACGTGGTGTCTTAGGCCAGGCTGCCGTTCTTCCGTGCGGGCAGCGGGGCGGGACGCACGCGGCGGTAGCCCTCGCGCAGCGGCGGGCGGTCGGTGGGCAGCTCCTGGATCATTTCTTTGAGCGCGCCGATCCCGTATTCGAGCTGCGGGTCCGTGCCGGCAGCGTAGGCGTGCGGCGGGAACGTGACCTCGATGTCGGGGGTGACGCCGAAGTTCTCGACTCCCCAGCCGACGCCGCCGGCGAACCAGGTGGCATACCGGGGCTGGGTGACGCCGGTGCCGTCGGCAAGGGCGAAGCGGTTGTCGATCCCCACGACACCGCCCCACGTCCGCGTGCCGATGACCGGGCCGATCCCCCGCAGCTTGGACACCTGCGTGATGATGTCGCCGTCGGAGCCCGCGAATTCATCGGTGAGGATTATGACGGGCCCGCGCGGCGCGTGGTGCGGGTAGGTCCGGGGTTTTTCGCCGCGCGGCATGCTCCAGCCGGTCACCTTGCGGCCGATGAGCTCCGCGACCAGCTGGGAGGTGTGGCCTCCGCGGTTGCGGCGGACATCGACGATCAGCCCGTCCAGGGCCGTCTCGGTGTCGAGGTCACGGTGTAGCTGTGCCCAGCCGTTGGCCATCATGTCCGGGATGTGGAGGTAGCCGAAGGTGCCCTGCGAGGCTTCCCGGACGGTCCGGCGGTTTGCGGCAACCCATTCCTGGTAGCGCAGGCGTTCCTCGTCCCTGACGGGGATAACTGCCACGCGCCGCTGCTGTCCGGCCAGTTCGCCGTGTCCGGGACCGTTCCTCAGCGTGAGTTCGATGGCCCGGCCTGCGGCGCCAAAGAGCTGCATGGCGGGAGTCCGGGATTCGCTGAGTTCCACGCCGTCGATCGCCAGGAGCACGTCGCCGGTTTTGGCGTCGGCGCCGGGCCTGGTCAACGGGGAAGTGGCCAGCGGGTCGGAGGACTCCCCCGCCAGGATCCGGGTGATTTCCCAGCCGCCGCCGGTGAAGGCAAGGTCCGCGCCGAGGCGGCCCTGTCCGTTGCTGCCGTTCTCCGAGACCGCTGCCGGCCGGACGTAGGCGTGGGAGGTGCCCAGCTCGCCGTGGAGCTCCCAGAGCAGGTCCACCAGGTCGTCGTGCGAGCCGAGCCGCTCCACGATCGGCCGGTAGCGCGCGTGGATGGAGTCCCAGTCCTGGCCGGCCATGTCCTCGGTCCAGAAGAAATCGCGCTGGAGGCGCCAGGCCTCGTCGAAGGCCTGGCCCCAGACGCTGAGGGGGTCGAGTTGAACGCGGATGCGGCTCAGATCCACCTTGACCAGGTCGCCGGACTCTTCGTCTGCCTTGGACGCGGCCGGGGCGACGCGGACCTGCTTGTCCTGGATGAAGATGGTCTTTTCGCCGTCGCCGGAGAGCCGGTAGCTGTCCAGGGCGTCCACGATGGTGGCGGCCTTGCGCCGGGCCAGGTCGAAGCGGACGAGGCTGGGCGCTGCGTTCTTGTCCTCGAGGCTGGCGCGGCCTTCGCCGGTGACTCCGGAGAGTTCGCTGTCGAGCCAAAGGAGTGCCCCCTTTGCCGCTGTGAGGGCGGAGTAGTTCCCCTGGGGAACGGGAACGCTGATGACGCGGTGGGCGAGCCCTTCGGCGTCGACCCGCACAGCGGGCACGTCGTCCTTGCCGGTCTCAGCCGCGGCGGGCCCGGCGTCTACGGCCAGATCGACGGTCGGGCCGAACGGCGACGGCGTGTCGGCAGCGAGGGCCACGAGGTAAGGCTTGATCGGGCTCGGGAAAGACAGGTCGAACGAGTGCCCGTCATAGACCGGGTCGAAGCTGCGGTTGGAGAGGAAGGCCAGGTACTTGCCATCCGGGGTGAAGGCCGGCGACTCGTCCCGGAACCGGCCGTCGGTGACGTCGATGATCGTGCGCTTCTCCCCCGCGGCCATCTGTGCGTCGTCGACCGTCGTGATGCGCAGCCGGCTCCTGGACCCGAAGGACGTGACGGGCTCGGACCAGCCCAGCCAGGCCGAATCCCGGGACCAGGTGAAGCCCTCAATGCTGCCTTCGCCGATGCTGCTCAGAATCGACATCGTGCCCGTCCGGGTGTCGGCGAGGTAGATGTCCCCGAAAGCGGTGCCGACGGCAAGCCAGTTGCCGTCCGGGCTTGCCTCGATGGCGCTGGTACGGGTGGACTTGGGGAAGTCGATCCTGGTCAACTGTCCTGAGGCCTGGCCGTCCTGCGCCGGGGCGTCGTTGGCGTCCGCGGGGCCAACGGTGTCGGCAGCGTCATCCCCGGTGCCGGCGGCGGGGCCGGCAACAGGCGCAACAACGGGGGCGGGGGTACCGGAACCGGTCAGGGCTGCGGCGGACACCGGCTTCGGCAGGGGCGTTCCGCCGTCGGCGGCCTCGGACTTCGGGGCCGGGCGCGACGGCGCGGCGGACCCGTGACCGCCAGGCAGCGGGGTCGTGATGGCTTTCAGGTACAGGGCTTCGACGCCGTCGTGGTCGGCGACGTAGGCGATCCGGCCCTCGCCAAAGGGCCGCGGCAGGCGTGCCCGGACTCCTGGTGTGGCCTCGAGAACGCGGGACGGGCCGTCCTTGTGCCGAAGCCAGTGCAGCGTGCCGTGGGCTTCCACCACGCTGGATGCGCCGGTACGGTCCGGAATGACCTCGCCCAGGTGCCGCGACGGCTTCAGCGGGGCAGCGCGGCGCGCCTGCGAGGCGGAGCCCAGCGAAATCCGGAGCTTGACGGCGTCGGAGCCGAGGTCCGGCAGGAGCCAAAGCTCGCCGGCCGACTCAAAGACCACGCGATCGCCGTCGGTGGCGGCATGCCGGACATAGAAGTCCTCGTGGTCTGTGTGGCGACGGAGATCGGAGCCGTTCGGGAGGACGGAGTAGAGGTTCCCGTAGCCCTCGTGGTCGGAGAGGAACGCGATCCGGCCGTTCACCCACATGGGGTCGGTGAGGTTGCCGTCGAGCCCGGCGGCGAGACGCTCGAACTCGCCGTTGCCGTCGCCGTCGATCCACAACTTGCCGGCGGCGCCGCCGCGGTAGCGCTTCCACCAGGCCGGCTCGCGCGAGAGCACGCTGGCCAGGACGACGGGGCGTTCATCGCCGACGACGGGACCGAACGCCACGGACTCGACGGGGCCGAACGGAAGTTCCTGCGCCCAGCCTCCGGTGACGGGCAGGCTGTAGGCGTGGGTGTGGCGGCTGTCGGCCTGCCGGAACGCGCTGGTGACCACGACGTCGCCGTCGGGGGTGAAGCCCTTGACCCGGGTGGAGCTGTGCCCGAAGTAGCTCAGCTGGCGGTACCCGCCGCCGTCGACGTCCGCCGTGACGACTTCCGGCGCGGTCCCCTGCACCACGGTCCACACGAGGCGCTTCCCGTCCGGGGTGAAGCGGGGGTTGCGGGCAGGCAGCTGCAGCGAGGAGACGCGCCAGGCACGTCCTCCGTCGAGAGGCGCGATCCAGACGTCGTCCTCGGCCACGAAGGTGACCAGATCGCCGTGCACATGCGGGAAACGGAAGTAGCTCGAAGAGGTCATCGTTCGATCATAGTCAAGACGGCACCTCCCCCCGGGAGGTTTCCCCGCCGTGCCGGGCATGGTGAGATGGATCATGCGAATCCTTGTTGCCGGCGCCTCCGGGCTGATCGGAACCGCCGTTTCCCGCACCCTGCGCAGTGGAGGCCACGACGTCGCCACGCTGGTCAGGCGGGCCCCTGCCTCCCCTGCCGAGTTCCGGTGGGACCCTGCCGAGGGCCGTATCGATGACTCCGCCCTCCAGGGAGCGGACGCCGTCATCAATCTCTCCGGCGCCGGGATCGGCGACCGGCCCTGGACACGTGGGCGGATTGCTGAACTGCGTGCCTCGCGGCTGGGGCCCACGCGGACCCTGGCGGCCGCCATGGGCCGCATGGACACCCCGCCGGCCGTGTTCCTCAGCCAGTCCGCCTCCGGCTACTACGGGAATGCCGGCCCGGTGGTCCTTCGCGAAAATGCGCCTGCCGGTGCCGGCACCCTGGCCCGGATCTGCGTCGACTGGGAAGCCGCGGCACATGAGGCGCCGGCCGGAGTCCGCGTTGTGACACCCCGCACGGGCGTCGTCCTGAGCCGTTCCGGCGGAGCCCTCGGCCGGCTGATGCCGCTGTTGCGCCTCGGGGTGGGCGGCCCGCTCGGCAACGGGCGGCAGTACTGGCCGTGGATCACGCTCCCGGACGTCGCCGGCGCCTTCTCGTTCCTGCTTACGGCCCCCGTCTCCGGACCGGTGAACGTCTGTGCCCCCGAAAGCGCCGATGTGAACTCGCTTATCGCCCAGCTGGCCGGGGCCTTGCACAGGCCCGCGCTGCTGCGCGTCCCGGCACCTGTGCTCCGCCTCGTGATGGGACAGCTCGCCGAGGAACTGCTGCTTGCGAGCCAGCGCCTGGAGCCGGCAGCCCTTAGCGACGCCGGCTTTCAGTGGCTGCACCCGTCCCTTGCGCAGGCCGCCGTGTGGGTGGCCCAGCGGGACGCGGACTCCTGACCGCGGATTCCTGACCGCCGGCCCGGGGAGGCCGCCCGAGGGCTGACTTTCCCGGGGCTGACGTTCCCGGAGCGGGCCTTCCCGCGCTAACCCGCAGCGGGATCCCAGGGGAGGATGTCCTGGATCCGCCACCGCCCGTCAACGGGGACCAGCACCAGCTGCAGCCGGACTTCGCTTCCGGCTGCGGCTTCGGCGACGACCGTCCCGGCCGCGTCCCGCTCCTGGTACGCGGAGGGCACGGCAGTGATCGCCACGACGGCCCGCGTCGGGCTGCCCTCCGGGGAGGCCTTCACCTGCGTCAGCGCCGTCGTGAAGTCTGCCAGGACGTGCCCGGACTCCGACAGCCGGGAGCTGATCGCGCCGTCGGCCTGGGCGGCGGGCGAGGACGGGACGTTGACCTCCTGGAGCAGCCCGAAATCCCCTGAGCTGAGCGCCAGCGCCCGGAGCCGCGCCAGGCCGCGGACGGCGTCCTCGGGGTCCTTTGAATCCAACAGGGCACGGAGGTCGGGATGGACGGCCGCCGCTTCCCGTTCCGGAGCCTCGCCCGACGGCGGAGCCGCCGGCACGGCCCCGGCGCCGTCCGCCACGGAGGTCTGGCCGAAGGCAGGAAAGGACACCGGGGCGCGCACGCCGCCAAGCAGCCATGCCGCGGCGAGCACGCCACCGGCCGCCAGGACAAGCGCCAGCCCGGCGGGCATCCCCATGGGCCGGCGGCGGCGTCCTGCGCGGCGGCGTCGCCTGATCCCGCTCAGCCCGCTCCGGAGCCGGCCGGCCCTGCGTTCCTTGGCGTTCCGGGGCAACGAGCGTCGGGTCAGCAGTTGCGGAATGACCGTGGGGTGGACGGAAACGGAGAGGTCCACCGGAACCGGCTCGGCGCTGCGGTAGACCGCGGCCGCCAGCTCGGCCGCCGGGGGCCGCAGCCGGCGGTCCTCGTTGAGTCCTGCCTCCAGCGCTGCCGCCAGCGCCGCCGGAACGCCGGGCACCAGCAGGGGCAGCGGCGGGCGCTCGGCGCTGGGGCCGGGGACGCGGCCGGTGAGGCAGTACCAGCCGACCGCCGCCAGGGAGTAGACATCGCTCTCCGGCTGCATTCCCGCCCGGACGGCGTCCACGGGAGCAGGATCGCGGAAGCCGTCCGTCCCGGCAGCCGATGCCTCCGCGGGGTCGGCCACCATCCGCGCGACTCCCAGATCCGACAGGAGCGGCTTGCCCTGGGCCGTCAACAGCACATTTCCGGGCGAGACATCGCCGTGGGTGAACCCGTGCGCGTGCAGGTACGCCAGGGCCCGGGCGATGGGGGTCAGGACTGTCACCGTCTCCCCCGGACCCAGCCTGCCGTGGCCGGCCACGAGGTCCGTGACGGATCCCCCGGCAGCGTAGTCGAGCAGGAGCCCGGGCCCGGCACCTACACCCTGCACGCGCACCACTCTGTGGACCCTCACGAGGTGGTCGTGGTCCAGGGCGGACAGGACCTGGACTTCACGCCGCAGTCCCGCTTCCGGAGGCCCTGCGGCTCCGCCGTCCCCGGACTGGAAGCACTTCAGGGCGAATTCGCGGCCCGTCGACTGCTCGGTGACGAGCCACACCACTGCGGTGCCCCCGCGGCCCAGCAAGCGGCCGACGTCGTAGCCCGGAACGACGGGGGCGGGGTGGCCTGCCCGACCGGAATCTTCCCTACCTACTTCCATACCCTAAGGAATAGCCGATCCCGCCGGATCCTGCAGAAGTTATCCACAGATCTCCCACGCAGGCGGGGACCGGGCATCCTGAGAGCTTAAGCACACAATCGGTTACGGCCCACGGCGGGGACTAAGCTTGATGCCATGACTCTTGAGTTCTCCCAGCTGGGTCTCGCCCCGGACTTCATCGATTACACGCACGGCTGGGATATCCAGCGCGAACTCCACGGAAAAGTCGTTGCCGGCGCGGCGCCCAGCAGCGTGCTGCTGCTCGAACATTCCGCCGTCTATACCGCCGGCAAACGTACCGAAGACCACGAACGTCCCTTCGACGGAACTCCCGTGGTCGCGGTGGACCGCGGCGGCAAGCTCACATGGCACGGTCCCGGGCAGCTGGTGGGCTACCCCATCATCAAACTGAAGAACCCGGCCGGCATCCGCGACTACGTGGAACGCCTCGAAGCGGTCATCATCGCCGTCCTGGCCGACTACGGCATCGACGCCGTGCGCATCAAGGGCCGGGCCGGGGTGTGGATCGACGAGGACAGCAGGGGCCCCGCCCGGAAGATTGCCGCCATCGGCATTCGCGTCCATGAGGGCGTCACCATGCACGGCTTCGCAATCAACTGCAACAACGACCTCGCCCCGTACGGCCAGATCATCGCCTGCGGCATCACCGACGCCGGCGTCACCACCATCGCCCAGGAGACCGGCCGGGACGTCACCCCGGCCGACCTCGTGTCGCGGATCACCGAAGAACTGCGCAACAATGAAGAAGCCCTAGTTGCGACCCACGAAGGAGCTCTACTGTGACACTGGCACCAGAAGGCCGGAAAATGCTGCGCATTGAACAGCGCAATGCGGCCACCCCGGTGGAACGTAAGCCGGAATGGATCAAAGCCAAGGTCCAGATGGGCCCCGAGTTCGTCCAGCTCAAGAACCTCGTGAAGAAGGAAGGCCTCCACACCGTGTGTGAGGAGGCCGGCTGCCCCAACATTTTCGAATGCTGGGAAGACAAGGAAGCGACCTTCCTGATCGGCGGCTCCGAATGCACCCGGCGCTGCGACTTCTGCCAGATCGACACCGGCAAGCCCTCCCCGGTGGACATGTTCGAGCCCACCAAGGTGGCCCGCTCCGTCCAGGCCATGCAGCTGCGCTACGCGACCGTCACGGGCGTGGCCCGCGACGACCTCGCCGACGAGGGTGTGTGGCTCTACGCCGAGACGGTCCGCAAGATCCACGAGCTGAACCCGGGCACCGGCGTCGAGCTCCTGATCCCCGACTTCTCCGGCAAGCCCGAGCACATCGAGGCCATCTGCGACTCCAAGCCCGAGGTGTTCGCCCACAACGTGGAGACCGTCCCGCGGATCTTCAAGCGCATCCGCCCCGCGTTCCGCTACGACCGTTCGCTGGATGTCATTACGCAGGGACGCAAGCTGGGCATGGTGACTAAGTCCAACCTGATCCTGGGCATGGGCGAGACCCGCGAGGAGATCTCCGAGGCGCTGCGCGACCTGCACGACGCCGGCTGCGACCTGATCACCATCACCCAGTACCTGCGCCCGTCCGAACGGCACCTGCCGGTGGACCGCTGGGTCAAGCCGCAGGAGTTCGTGGACCTGCAGCAGGAGGCCGACGAGATCGGTTTCCTCGGCGTGATGAGCGGTCCGCTGGTGCGTTCCTCCTACCGCGCCGGCCGGCTCTGGGCCACGGCAATGCGCAAGAAGGGCTGGGAAATCCCGGCCGAGCTCGCGCACATCGAATCCTCGGGCAGCACCCGGCAGGAAGCCAGTTCGCTGCTCGCCGCACACTCCTGAATCATTTTGTAAAAATCTGTGGCCAAGGGCCGGACTGCGGACATTTCCGCCGTCCGGCCCTTGGCCGTGAATCACGTAGAATTAAGGCACTATGGCGAATTCCTCTGATTCCAGCACGTCCGGCCCGGCTTCTGATGCTTCGAAGCGTGGCCTTTTTTCCCGCAAGCCCAAGGAAGCAAAGGCCAAGAAGCCGAGCCGGCTGAAGCAGATCGGCGAGGTCTTCCAGATGACCCGCCGCCACGATCCCATGGTCCAGTGGCTCATGCTGCTGGCATTCCTGGGCGTCGTGGCCGTCAGCCTCCTGGTTGGCTTCCTGCTGGACAACTGGATCACCGGACTGATCATCGGCATTGCACTGGGCACTCTCGCCGCAACCCTGATCCTGTCACGCCGGGCAGAGCGCGCCGCCTTCGCACAGATCGAAAACCAGCCCGGCGCATCCGGAGCTGCGCTCGGCACGCTCAAGCGCGGCTGGATCACCGAGGACCTGCCCGTCGCCGTGAATCCCCGGACTCAGGACGCCGTCTTCCGCGCTGTTGGCCGTCCCGGCGTCGTGCTCGTCAGCGAAGGTCCCAGCCACCGGGTCAAGCCGCTCGTCGACGCCGAGCGCAAGCGCCTGGCCCGCATCCTGCCCAACGTCACCATCCATGTGATTGAGAGCGGCCGCGGCGAGGGCCAGGTGCCCATTAGCCAGATCGCCAGGAAGATGAACAAGCTGAACAACGAACTGACCAAGATCGAGGTCAGCGCCGTGTCCAAGCGCATTTCATCGCTCGGCGGCCGCCTGCCCATCCCCAAGGGCATCGATCCCTACAAGGCGCGTCCGAGCCGCGGACGCTAGGCCCACAACGCTTGAGAGGAACGCCCCGGTTCACGGCCATATCAGGCCAGGAACCGGGGCGTTTTCGTATGACGTGCCCGGCTGTTCCGGACGAACGGCCGGTCCGGACGAACGGCGGGGCGTCCGCGGGCGTCACTCACGTTTGCCGCGTCCGGCGTGGCCTCTGACGTTACATTCGCCGCTACAGGCGGACGAGGAGCGTATTGACTGCCTTGTCGTGGAGGCCGCGGTGGTCCGGGTCGAAGACGACGGCGGGGATCACAAGGCACAGCAGCAGGCTGCGGACCAGGGCCGCCAGCGGCCCGGCGGGTCCGCCGCCCAGCCGCACCACATGGATGCCCACGACCCGGTGCCCGATGCTGTACCCGAGCGTGCCGATCAGCAGCGCCTGTTCGATCGCGAACACGGCCAGGGTGGCCCAGGGGTTACCGGCGAACGCGAAGTTGCTGATCAGCAGCGCAATGCCCCAGTCGATGCAGATCGCGATGATCCGGCGTCCTGCGCGGGCGATAGAGCCGGGCCCCGATTCGGGAAGTCCCAGCCGCTCCCCCGGGTACTTGGAGATGCCGGACGTGTCCGGTCCGCTGAGCCACGAGCCTATGTCTTTACGATCAACCACCCACCAAGACTAGCGGTTCAGGAGTGGTCACACTGTGGACTTTCCGGGCTCACACTGTGGAACCGAATAGGTCACGCCATGGACACGGACTACGGTTTACCTCCTAGGGCATTCTGTAACGTGCCCGAAACAATGCGGACACTACGGGGAAATCCCGTGTCCCTAGGGTGGTAACAGTTGCTAGCGACTGCGAAGCGGGGATGCTTTTTGCTTTCCCGCTGTCGGACGGCGCTGGACCATAGTGCCTGACGGCCAGTTATTCTCATATGCGTAAGGAGCATAGATGTTCAAGACTGCGGACGAAGTCCTCAAGTTCATCAAAGACGAAGACATCAAATTCGTCGATATCCGCTTCACCGACCTCCCTGGCGTTCAGCAGCACTTCAACGTGCCCGCCAAAAGCGTCGACGCGGACTTCTTCGTCAACGGCCAACTGTTCGACGGATCTTCGATCCGTGGCTTCCAGGGCATCGCCGAGTCTGACATGCAGCTCATCCCGGACGTCACGACGGCGTTCCTCGACACGTTCCGCATGGAGAAGACCCTCGCGCTGAACTTCTCCATCGTGAACCCCCGCACCGGTGACCCGTACCACCGCGACCCCCGCGGCGTGGCCGAGAAGGCAGAGGCCTACCTCGCATCCACCGGCATTGCCGACACCGCATTCTTCGCACCCGAGGCCGAGTTCTTCGTCTTCGACAACGTCCAGTACCAGTCCTCCCCGCAGGGCAGCTTCTACAAGATCGACTCCGAAGAAGCCCACTGGAACACCGGCCGTGAAGAAGAAGGCGGAAACCTCGGTTACAAGACCCCCGTCAAGGGCGGCTACTTCCCTGTTTCCCCGACCGACAAGCAGGCCGACCTGCGCGACGCCATGTGTGTCGCCTTGGACGAAGCCGGCCTTGAAGTCGAGCGCAGCCACCACGAAGTCGGCTCCGCCGGCCAGGCCGAGATCAACTACAAGTTCACCACCCTGACCCACGCGGCTGATGACCTGCAGAAATTCAAGTACGTCATCAAGAACACCGCCGACGCCTGGGGCAAGTCGGTCACCTTCATGCCGAAGCCGGTCTTCGGCGACAACGGCTCGGGCATGCACTGCCACCAGTCGCTGTGGACCGGCGGCCAGCCGCTGTTCTACGACGAGAAGGGCTACGCCGGCCTGTCCGACACCGCACGCTGGTACATCGGCGGCCTGCTGAAGCACTCCTCCGCCGTCCTGGCCTTCACCAACCCGACGGTCAACTCCTACCGCCGCCTGGTCAAGGGCTTCGAAGCCCCGGTCAACATGGTCTACTCGCAGGGCAACCGCTCCGCCGGTATCCGTATCCCGATCACGGGTTCCAACCCGAAGGCCAAGCGCATCGAGTTCCGCGCACCGGACCCCTCCTCCAACCCGTACCTGGCGTTCGCCGCCCAGCTGATGGCCGGCATCGACGGCATCCGCAACCGCATCGAACCGCCGGCTCCCATCGACAAGGACCTCTACGAGCTCCCCGCCGAGGAAGCCAAGGACATCCCCAAGGCTCCGGGCACCCTCGAAGAGGCCCTGGACGCCCTGGCTGAGGACAACGAGTTCCTGCAGGCCGGCGGCGTCTTCACCCAGGACCTGATCGACACCTGGATCGAATACAAGTACGAGAACGAGATCCGTCCGCTCTCACTGCGCCCGAACCCGTACGAGTTCGAGCTCTACTACGGGGTCTAGCCAGATCATAGGGCTAAACAGGGTTTAGTCCACGGGGAGTCCGCAGAACGTGGATTCCGAGGATCAACAAAGGGAGGTTGCCGCCGGCGTCGTGCCGGTGGCCGCCTCCCTTTTCTTCTGCCCGCACACGGCGCGTGGGCCGGCGGCAATCGTCCGTGATCCACGACGCGCATACCGGCCCGGAAACAACCCGCGGACGGTTTCCCGGCCTCCCCGATCGCGTCGGACACTACTATAATTTTGTTCACACCCCGCGGCGGGAGATGAGCGATGATACGCGGATTTGGCAGACGTCAAACGGGCAGACAGGGAATTGGCCTGATCGGGTTCGTGTACCTGGCCATCGGCCTGATCGTGGCCGCCACCCACGGCTACCTCGTGGCATGGAATATTCCCGGTAACATCCTCGAAGGCCTGGTCGCGATCGTGCTCTGGCCGCTCGTGGCCATCTTCGGAGTTGATCTGCACACACTGATCGCCTAGAGCCGGCAGACCCCCGCTGCAGCCGCGGCATCGCGTGCGGCACGCCGCGCGGTGCCGGAATGCTCGAGCCCTCGGGGCGTTTACCGGGCGGGGCGCTCCCCCTCCGGTGAGTCGCGGCGATACCATTCGCGGGCGCGCATCGCGAGCTTGGCGCTGTTACGGCAATTGAGATTGCTGCAGTGCGAGGGGGTTTCGGACTGCGGCCCATTGGTGTTTGGCCCGCCATAATTCAGCCGGGCAAAAGCAACGGCTGATCCGCACGCAGAACAAACGAGGACTGGCCGCATCGTCAGTCGCCCGCCCCGGGACGTGTCCGCGCCAGGGCGCCGGCCGGCTCGATGATGCCCCTGCTGCCGCCGGGTTCGCGAGTGCGACTATGACGTCCGGCTTCCATACATCCCCCTGTTTCGGCGTGCGATCAGCCTACAGCGCCAGGGCGAATCGCAGAAGGGGGCAGGGAGGCAAAATCCCACTTCAACCCCGATCCGGAAAACCGGTCTAGTCCAGGTTTGAATCGGCCGGCCCCGGAGTGCAGCGACACGGGGCGCGAGGCGAAAGGTGCCGCCCCTGCATCATTGGGGGACTTTGCAGGGACGACACACTACAAAGCTACCCCCGGCAAGGGCCCGCACCCGGTGTCCCTGGGAAAGTCTTAACGGGTTCATAACGCCGGCACCGCGAAAGGAACCCGCCAGCCGCGACGGCTGGCGGGTTCGTGGTTGCAGCGGCGGCCGCGAACGTGGCTAACGCCGCTTGCCGAACCTGAACGACAGGCCCGGAAAGATCCGGATGCTTCCACGGCCCCGGCTGTTCAGCGTGACCGGCCCCAACCGCCCGGAAAGGCTCGCCCCGGACCTGGAAAAATTGAGCGCGGATCCCTTGCCGAGCCTGATCCGTTTCCTGAACACAAAACCCACGAATATACCCCCATCATTTGTCGTACCCCGAGAGTACTGTCATCCGCGTGGTGAAGATAGATGTGGATGCGGTCGGCGCGATGCTGGATCAGCTGCTGGCGGACCCTGGCCGTTCCCTGTTCCAGGATCTGGAGCCTGACTACGAGTTTCTGGAACCTTTGGCCTGCTGCACCTGCCGGTGTCACCGTTGAGCACTGCCGCCCGAGCCGCCCTCCCCGGCAGCCGGGGCCTCGCCTGTCAGCCGGCAGGTGTCCCGTACGCCCGGCTCAGAACGCCGAAAACATGGTCCGCTGCGGCCCGGCGTCACCGGCCAGGTATTGGCCGCGGTCCTCGAATCCCGCCTTGCGGTAAGCGGCCAGCCCGGCCGGATTAAGTTCGTTGACGGAGAGCACGACGCCGGCCTGTCCCGAGCCCAGTCCCGCCGTCAGTTTCGCTGCCTCCCGCACGGCGGCCGCGACGGCGAGGGTGCCCAGCCCTTTCCCCTGTTGGCGTTTGTCGATCAGGAAGCCGCGGAGCAACCACACGGAGTCGTCGTCCGGCCAGCCCGCCAGGGTGGCAGCACCCCTCTGCAGGGTCAGCACACCGACGGCGGCCCCGTTGGAGTCGACCACGAACGGATACCGGGACTTCTCTTCCAGTGCCACGAGGACCATGCGCAGCGGATCCCCGACGAATGTCCGCTGTTCCTCCCCCACGTCGAGCTCGGCGATCTCGCCCAGTTTGATGGCCCGGGCGTCGGCGCCGAGATTCTTCAGGGCCAGAAGCCACACGTTGTCAGGCATGCAACGAGCCTACCCAAGGTCACCAGCCCCGGTGCTCCGCGCAGGCCGGCACTCCGGAGCGTCGGAAAGCCCGGGTGGGCTCCGCCGTCGTCGTGGTCAGGCCGGCTCCTACAGCGCGGCGTCTTTCGGGGGCCCTGCGGGATCCATCCACATGACCTCCCAGAGGTGCCCGTCGGGATCCTGGAAGCTGTGGGTGTACATGAAACCGTAGTCCTGGGCCTCCTGGGAGGGCGCACCCCCGGCGGTCAGGGCCTGGCGGACCATCTCGTCGACCGCCTCGCGGCTGTCCACCGAGCAGGTCATGATGGCCTCCGTGGCGCCGGTGGCGTCCGCGAGGTCTTTGGAGGTAAATGTCTTGAAATACGCTTCCACGAGCAGCATCACGCAGGCGCCATCGTTGACGATCAGGCACGTGGCATTCTCATCGGTGTAGTCCGGGTTGAACGTGAAGCCGAGAGCTGCAAAGAATTCAACGGATTTGTCGAGGTTCCTGACGGGGAGGTTCACAAACAGTTGCCTGGCCATGCGCCCAAGGTAGCACCGGGCGCGTGGCGTGTCAGCAGGTGCGCCCGCCTTGTGCCCTCCCCGCCGGCGTCCCCTCCGGAGTCCCGGCCGGAGGAAAATGCCCGTACCGACGCTACTGGCCGTAGAAGACCCGCTCGAACACCGCGCGGGCCCGCCGGCTGAGCCGCAGGTAATCCTCCTCCAGCGCCGTGGCATTGCCGTGCCCGTAGCCGCACCAGCGCGCCACGGCCTCAAGGTCCCGTCGGGAGGACGGCAACAGGTCCGAGGCCCGGCCCGTCCAGATCACGTTGGCGGAGCGGATCCGGCTGGCCAGCCGCCAGGCCCGCAGCAGGATGACGGCGTCCCCGGCTTCGATCAAGTCCAGCGCCGCAGCGGCCTCCAGCGCCTCCACAGTGGAGGTGCTGCGCAGCTCCGGGTGCTTGCCGGCATGCTCGAGCTGGAGCAGCTGCGCGAGCCATTCGACGTCGCTGAGTCCTCCCCGGCCAAGCTTCAGGTGACGGGCCGGATCAGCGCCTCGCGGTAGCCGCTCCGCCTCGACCCGTGCCTTCACCCGCCGGACTTCCCGCACGTCCTGGTCCGGGAGCGAGTCCGGATAACGGATCGGATCGATCAGTGCGACGAAATCGGCGGCCAGATCGTCATCGCCTGCCATGGGACGGGCCCGCAGCAGGGCCTGCGCCTCCCACACCAGGGACCAGCGGCGGTAGTACTCGGCGTACGAGTCCAGGGACCGGACCATTGGCCCGCTCTTGCCCTCGGGACGCAGGTCGGCGTCCACCACCAGTACGCGCTCGGCCAGGATGGCCGGCTTGAGCGGCTGGGTCAGCAGGCTCGAGACCCGGCCGACGATTTGTGCGGCCTGGTTCCGGGCTTCCTCCTCGGGCACCCCGGGCAGACCGCGATGGACGTACATGACGTCGGCATCCGAACCGTAACCGATCTCGCGCCCGCCCTGGCGGCCCATGGCCACGACCAGCACGCGTGTCTTGAGGGGTCCCTCGGCAGCAACCATGGTCTCGGCAACCCGGAGCGCCCCCAGGACGGCAGCGCGGTCCGCGTCGGCCAGCGCGGCGCTCACCTGGTCCTGGTCGATCAGTCCGGCACTGTCCGCGATCGCTATCCGGAGGATCTCCCGACGCCGGATCAGGCGGATGAGGCGCATCGCGCTCTCCGGATCCGGGTGCCGGGACATCTTCGAGGTGATCTCCAGCCATTGCGCCTCGTAGCTCAGCGGCGCCAGGTCCTTGTCAGAGCCCAGCCACGCCACGGACTCGGGTGAGACCTCCAGGAGGTCAGAGATCAGCCGGGAGTTGGCCAGCACGTGGCACAGGCGCTCCGCGGCCGCCGTCGAGTCCCGCAGCATCCCCAGGTACCAGTGCGTGGTGCCGAGGCCCTCGCTGACCCGGCGGAAGGCCAGCAGCCCGGCGTCGGGGTCCACGCCTTCCGCAAGCCAGCCCAGCAGAATCGGCAGGAGTTGCCGCTGAAGAGCGGCGCGCCGGCTGACGCCTGCGGTGAGCGCCTCGATGTGCCGCATGGCACCTTGCGGATCGAGGTAGCCCAGCGCCGCGAGGCGCCCCTGGGCGGCCTCGGGGGTCAGCCGGGCTTCCTCGCTGCTCAGGGTCGCGACCGTGTTGAGCAGGGGACGGTAGAAAATGCGTTCGTGCAGCTCGCGGACCGAGCGCTTGGTCGTTCGCCAGGCGGCGACCAGGGCGTCGGGCTTGGGCCGCTCGCTCGAGAAAGGACCCAGCACGGCCTTCGCGAGGGCGCGGAGCGAGGCTTCGTTCACCGGCATGAGGTGCGTGCGGCGCAGCTGGAAGAGCTGGATCCGGTGTTCGAGCAGCCGCAGATAGCGGTAGTTGCGGTCGAATTGCGCCGCGTCGGAGCGGCTGATGTAGCCGCCGGCGGAGAGCGCCGCGATGGCCGAGGTGGTGTCCCGGCAGCGCAGCGATTCATCGGCCTTGCCGTGGACGAGCTGCAGCAGCTGGACGGTGAATTCGACGTCGCGCAGCCCTCCCCGCCCCAGCTTGATCTGGCGCTGCTCTTCCTCGGCGGGGATGTGCTCGGTCACCCGGCGGCGCATGGCGCGGACGGATTCGACGAACCCCTCGCGGCCTGCCGAAGACCAGATCAGGGGCGCGACGGCGGCCTCGTAGCGGGCGCCCAGCCCGGAATCACCGGCTATGGTCCGGGCCTTGAGCAGGGCCTGGAACTCCCAGCTCTCGGCCCAGCGGGCGTAGTAGCTTTCATGCGAGGCCAGGGTCCGGACCAGCGGTCCGGATTTGCCCTCGGGGCGCAGGTTGGCGTCCACTTCCCACAGGCCGGGTTCGCGGCTCGTGGACATGATTGCCCGGGAGATGCCGGAGGCGAGGGCCGTGCCGATCGTGTTCGCATGGGAATCTTCCAGCGCCCCGGACTCGATCACGTAGATGACGTCGACGTCGGAAATGTAGTTCAGTTCCCGGGCACCGCACTTGCCCATCCCGATCACCGCCAGCCCGACGTCGGCCACCTCCGCGGCGTCGAACTTTTCCGCCGCCTCGGCCCGGGACACGGACAGCGCCGCCTCGACCGCAGCCCCTGCCAGGTCGGCCAGTTCCGCTCCGGCGGCAGGCATGAAATCCAGCGGATCGGCGGCGCAGAGGTCTTTAATGGCGAGCTCCACGAGTCCGCGCCGGTAGGCGGTCCGGAGCGCCGCGTAGGCTTCCTGGCCGGTCAGCGCCGCGACGGGCCGGGCGGACTTCGGATCGGCGCGCACGGACTGCAGCAGTCGGGCCCGCAGCGCCACGGGATCGGCGGCCCCGGGCTCCGGGCTGGCGGTGACCTCGAAGGCGTCCAGATGTTCGGGATGCCGGATGAGGAATTCGCCCAGCGCCTCGGAGGCACCGAGCACCCGGTACAGCGGCTCGCTTGTCTCCAGCTCCGCCACCGCCAGCTTCCGGAGGTCCGGATGTTTTTCGATCAGCCGGACCAGGGACTGCAGGGCCGTGTCCGGGTTCGCCGCCAGCTGGAGCCCGGCGAACAGCGCGTCCCGGTCGAGGCCCTCAAGCTCCGGCGCCGCGAGGAACCGCTCCCCCTTGTCCAGGTCGCTGAAACCGGCGGCAATGAGGCGTCGTGCCAGGCTCACCGGGGCCGCCTAAAGGATGCCGAGGTTGCGCTGCAGCTCGTAGGGCGTGACCTGGAGGCGGTAGTCCTGCCATTCGGCACGCTTGTTGCGCAGGAAGTGCTCGAACACCTGCTCGCCGAGGATCTGCGGCATGAGCTCGGAGTCTTCCATGGTCCGGATGGCGTCGTGGAGGCTGGCGGGGAGGGGATCGTGGCCCATGGCGCGGCGCTCGGCCGAGCTCAGCGACCAGATGTCGTCCTCCGCCGCGGCCGGAAGCTGGTAACCCTCCTCGATCCCCTTGAGGCCGGCGCCCAGCAGCACGGCGTAGGCGAGGTAGGGGTTGGCCGCGGAGTCGATGCCACGGTATTCGATCCGGGCGGACTGGCCCTTGCCGGGCTTGTACAGCGGAACGCGGACGAGGGCGGAGCGGTTGTTGTGGCCCCAGCTAAGGTAGCTCGGCGCCTCGCCCCCGCCCCAGAGCCGCTTGTACGAGTTCACGAACTGGTTGGTGACCGCCGTGAATTCGGGGGCGTGCTTGAGGATGCCGGCAATGAACTGGCGGGCCGTCTGGGAGAGCTGGAACTCGGCGCCGGCTTCGAAGAACGCGTTGGTGTCGCCTTCAAACAAGGAAAAGTGTGTGTGCATGCCGGATCCCGGGTGCGCCGTGAACGGCTTCGGCATGAACGTCGCGTACGTGCCCTGCTGCAGCGCGACTTCCTTGATGACCGTGCGGAAGGTCATGATGTTGTCCGCGGTCTGCAGGGCGTCCGCGTACCGCAGGTCGATCTCGTTCTGGCCCGGACCGGCCTCGTGGTGGCTGAACTCCACCGAGATGCCCACCGATTCGAGCATGGTCACCGCGGTACGGCGGAAGTCCTGCGCGACGCCGCCCGGCACGTGGTCGAAGTAGCCGCCCTCGTCCACCGGCACGGGCGAACCGTCCGGACCGGGTTCCTGGGACTTGAGCAAGTAGAACTCGATCTCCGGGTGGGTGTAGCAGGTGAAGCCCATGTCCGCGGCCTTGGCCAGGTTGCGCTTGAGCACGTTGCGGGGGTCCGCGGCGGAGGGTTCGCCGTCGGGGGTCAGGATGTCGCAGAACATCCGTGAGGTCGCCTCCGTCTCGCCGCGCCACGGCAGGATCTGGAAGGTGGCGGGGTCCGGCTGGGCCAGCATGTCGGATTCGAAGACGCGGGCGAGCCCCTCAATGGACGAGCCGTCAAAGCCCAGGCCTTCTTCAAAAGCGCCTTCAACCTCGGCCGGGGCAAGCGCCACGGACTTGAGCGATCCCACGACGTCGGTGAACCACAGGCGCACGAACCGCACGTCTCGCTCTTCGATCGTCCGCAGGACAAACTCTTGCTGGCGGTCCATAGTGGCCTCTTTCTGGTTCTTTCGTCCGTGCCCCAGGCCCTACATGCATGGATCCCGCAGCTGCTCAGGTTTCACTTTACTAAGCATTGCCACCGATTGCTGGAGCAGCCGTCGCGCGTAACACAGCGTTAACACAAGGGCCCGGAAATCGCGTGCCGCTGCCCACCCGGAGCCCCCATGACCGCCCGTGTGACATGATTCACCGGTTACGGCGCGGAACCCCGGTAGCTAGTACGCGCGGTATCGCACTACGGTGGTGCCATGGCCACTAGCAACAGCTCCGATTCCAGCACGCCCGCAGAAATGGCGGCCCCCTACGGCAACGGCCCGGCGGCAACTGCTGCGGACACCACCGCGGATCCGGCGGAGGCGCCCCGGAAGCGTGTGGCCAGGATCCGCACCCACCACCTGCGCGAGGCCAAGCTGAACGGCGGGCGCTTTGCCATGCTGACCGCCTACGACCAGTACACCGCGGAGATCTTCGACCAGGCAGGCATCGAAGTGCTCCTCGTGGGCGACTCGGCCTCCAACAACGTCTTTGGCAACGAGACCAGCCTTCCCGTAACGGTGGACGAACTGATTCCGCTGTGCCGCGCCGTCGCGCGCTCGGCGCGGCGTGCCCTCGTGGTGGCCGACCTTCCGTTCGGCAGTTACGAGGTCTCGGCCCAGCAGGCCGTGGCGACCGGTGTGCGGTTCCTCAAAGAGGGACTCGCGCACGCCGTCAAGATCGAGGGCGGCAAGTTCTACGCCGAGTCCGTCCGGGCGATGGTCCAGGCCGGAATCCCGGTCATGGCGCACATCGGCTTCACGCCGCAAAGCGAACATGCCCTCGGCGGGTACCGCGTCCAGGGCCGGGGCGACGACGCCCGGCGGCTGATCGAGGACGCCGTGGCGCTGGCCGACGCCGGCGCGTTCTGCGTGCTCATGGAAATGGTCCCGGCAGCCACAGCGGCCGCCGTGGACGCCGCCGTCGACGTCCCCACGATCGGGATCGGGGCCGGCAACGCGACCACCGGGCAGGTGCTGGTGTGGCAGGACATGGCCGGACTCCGCGGCGGCCGGATGGCGAAGTTCGTCAAGCAGTATGCTGATCTGCGCACCACCCTCAGTGACGCCGCGAAAGCCTACGGCGACGACGTCCGGTCCGGCGTCTTCCCCGGCCCGGAGCACTCCTTTTAAAGACCGTCTGAGGGGTCGTCGCCTTCCAAAGGTCGTCGTCCTGGCCGGCACGGTGCACCGGCCGCCGCCGCGGGCGGCAACAGGCTAGTCGTCGTCGCCCTTTTCCCAGGTCTCGTTGCGTGCCTTAACCTTCGCAAGGGCGTGTTCGGCTTCTTCCCGGGTCTTGTAGGGCCCGATGAGCTGGCTCCAGTCCGACATGGCATCTTCTTCGACCTCATGGGTGTTGACGTTGTACCAGTACTCCGGCATTGGTGCTCCTCACGTGTTGCGCTTCATGCTGTTCGGGCCGCAATTCTTTGCGCCTGCTTCGCGGCCGTTAATGCCCGTATTTCTTGGCCGTTGGCCCGGCCTTATATGATCAATCTATGCCTTCTCTAGCCTCGACTGCACCCATCGGCACCCTGGTCCCGGGAACTGTGAGTCCCCAGCTTCCCGTACCGTCGTCCATCCCGCGTCCCGAATACGTCGGCAAGCCGGGACCGGCGAAGTTCACCGGATCGGAAATCAAGCCGGCGGAAACGATCGAGAAAATCCGGATCGCTTCACGGATTGCCGCCCAGGCCATTGTGGAGGTCGGCAAGCACATAGAACCCGGCGTCACCACGGACCGGCTGGACCGTGTGGGGCACGAATTCCTCCTCGACCACAACGCATACCCCTCCACCCTTGGATACCGGGGCTTCCCCAAATCTTTGTGCTCCTCGCTCAACGAAGTGATCTGCCATGGGATTCCGGACAACACCGTCGTCCAGGACGGCGACATCCTCAACATCGACATCACTGCGTTCGTTGGTGGCGTGCACGGCGACACCAACTACACGTTCCTGGTGGGCGACGTCGACGAGGAGTCCCGGCTCCTCGTCGAGCGCACCGAGGAATCGTTGAACCGGGCCATCCGCGCCGTGGCACCGGGACGGGAAATCAACGTGATCGGCAGGACGATCGAGTCCTATGCCAAGCGCTTCGGCTACGGCGTGGTCCGCGACTTCACCGGCCACGGCGTCGGGGAAGCCTTCCACACCGGGCTCATCATCCCGCATTACGATGCGGCCCCGGCCTACAACACCGTCATTGAAGCCGGTATGGTCTTTACGATCGAACCCATGCTGACCCTGGGCACCGTCGACTGGGACATGTGGGCCGACGATTGGACCGTCGTGACACGCGACCGCAAACGCACTGCCCAGTTCGAGCACACCCTGCTCGTCACCGAATCCGGCGCCGAAGTCCTTACGCTGCCCTGAGGCTGCACCACCCCGCACCTGCAAATACCTGCCCCGCCCGCCCCTGCCACGAACGGAAACACATTGGCCAAGAAGGACGAGAAGTCGAAGAAGAACCCCCCGCTGATCGGCATCGACATCGGCGGCACCGGGATCAAGGGCGGGATTGTCGATCTCAAGAAGGGCAAGCTGATCGGTGATCGGCTGCGCGTCCCCACCCCGCAGCCCTCAACCCCGGAATCCGTCGCGGAAGTGGTGGCAAAGGTCGTGGCCGAGCTCTCGGCCCGCCCCGAGGCCCCGGCCGCGGATTCCCCCGTCGGGGTCACCTTCCCGGGCATCATCCAGCATGGCGTGGTCCACTCGGCCGCCAACGTGGACAAGTCGTGGCTGGAACTGGACATCGATGGCCTGCTTACCGCCCGCCTCGGGCGCCCCGTCGAGGTCATCAACGACGCCGACGCCGCCGGCCTGGCCGAAGCCCGTTACGGCGCAGGCGAGGGCGTCTCAGGCACCGTCCTCGTGGTCACCCTGGGCACCGGCATCGGCTCGGCCTTCATCTTCGACGGGAAGCTCGTTCCCAACGCCGAACTGGGCCACCTGGAGATTGACGGTTTCGACGCCGAAAGCAAGGCCTCCGCGGTTGCGCGCGAACGCGACGGCCTCAGCTGGGAACAGTACAGCGTGCTGCTGCAGCGGTACTTCTCCCACGTGGAGTTCCTGTTCTCCCCCGAACTGTTCATCGTCGGCGGCGGCATCTCCAAGCGGGCGGACGAATACCTGCCGCACATGAAGCTGCGCACTCCGATTGTTCCCGCCGAGCTGAAGAACGACGCCGGCATTGTCGGCGCGGCCATCGAGATAGCGCTGAAGCACAAACTGGCCAAGTAGCCGGATGAGCTGCCACTCCGCGTCGTTCCGGGCGCCGGGAACGACCCGGAGTGATAGCTCAACGTGTGGGGTGGCGTGTTCGGGTGGGACCGGGCCCGGGTCCTAGAGCGGGCTCTTCTGCGGGTTCTTCCCGTCCAGGCCCTTCGCCGTTGCCTCATGGCGAAGCAGCGAGATGGCTGACTCGAAGTCCTCCAGGGATTCAAACGCCTGGTAGACACTGGCGAAGCGCAGGTAGGCGACCTCATCAAGCTTCTGCAACGGGTTCAGGATGGCGAGCCCGACTTCGTGGGCGTCGATCTCGGCGGCACCGGAGGCACGGATCGACTCCTCCACCTCCTGGGCAAGCATCGCCAGGTCGTCTTCCGTGACGGGACGGCCCTGGCATGCTTTGCGCACCCCGTTGATGACCTTGCTGCGGCTGAACGGCTCACCTACGCCCGAGCGCTTGATGACGGTCAGGCTTGTGGTTTCCACCGTGGTGAAGCGGCGGCCGCATTCGGGGCACTGCCGGCGGCGGCGGATGGCAGAGCCGTCGTCCGCGATGCGGCTGTCGACCACACGCGAGTCAGGGTTTCGGCAGAACGGGCAATACACGTCTTTTCTCCCTGTCGCAGTCTTGTGTCCATACCCAGTTTACGGCCATATATAGCTGAATAACAATCTTGTCATTACTACATGTAGTGGTCAGCGGCACTAATTAGCGGGTGCCGGCGAACCGTGCCGTGACCGCTTCCCCGTGTGCCGGCAGGTCCTCCGCTCCGGACAGGCTCAGGATGTGTCCGCTGACCTGCTCCAGCGCAGCCTGGCTGTAGTTGATGACCTGGATGGCCCGCAGGAAGGTGGTCACGTTCAGGCCGGAGGAAAATGCCGCCGTGCCGCTGGTCGGCAGCACGTGGTTGGAGCCGGCACAGTAGTCCCCCAGGCTCACGGGGCTGTAGTCCCCGACAAAGATGGCCCCGGCGTTGCGGATCCGGGCAGCCACCCTGGCGGCATCCGCCGTCATGATTTCCAGGTGCTCCGCCGCGTAGGCGTCACAGGCGGCGATCCCCTGCTCCAGGTCCTCGACCAGGACGACGCCGGACTGCGGCCCCGAGAGCGCCTCCCGGACCCGGCCGCTGTGCTTGGTGGCGGACACCATGCGGTCCAGCTCCACGCGCACCGCCGCCGCGAGGGTCCCGGAGTCGGTGATCAGCACCGACGCCGCTTTGGGGTCATGCTCAGCCTGGCTGATGAGGTCCGCGGCGACGAGGTCCGGGCGGGCGGTGGCGTCGGCAAGGATCGCGATTTCCGTGGTGCCTGCCTCGGAGTCGATCCCCACGACGCCCTTGACGAGGCGCTTCGCGGTGGCGACAAAGATGTTGCCGGGACCGGTGACGACGTCCACCGGGTCCAGCCCGGCATCCCCGCCTGACCCCGGGACGCCGTAGGCAAAGGCGGCGATGGCCTGCGCGCCGCCGATGGCATAGACCTCATCGATGCCAAGCAGGCAGGCAGCCGCAAGGATGGTGGGGTGCGGGAGGCCACCGAAGTCCTTCTGCGGCGGCGACGCCAGGGCAATGGACTCGACGCCGGCAGCCAGGGCCGGAACGACGTTCATGATCACCGAAGACGGATAGACGGCCAGGCCGCCGGGGACGTACAGGCCCACGCGGGCCACCGGCACCCAGTTCTGGCTGACGACGGCGCCTTCGCCGAGTTCGACGTCGACGTTGGCCGGACGCTGGCTGTCGGCGAAGCGGCGTGCCCTGCGGATGGACTCTTCCAGTGCGGCCCGCACGGCCGGGTCCAGGCCGTCCAGGGCCGCCCGCAGCGCCTCGGACGGGACGCGCGGATGGGTCTGGGCTACACCGTCGAAGGTCAGGGCGAGTTCCCGGAGCGCGGCGAAGCCCCGCGTGCGGACGGCCGAAATGATGTCCATGACCTTTTCCTCGGCGTCGGCCCTGGTGCCCGACTGTGCCCGCGGGACGGCGGCGCGGAGTCCCGCGAGAGTCAGATGCTGGCCGCGCAGGTCCACGGTGCGGAAGTCGATGGCGGCTGGAACCGTGCGCACGGGGCTGTCAGGATTATGGGTCACCCGTTCATTTTACGTGCCCGGCGGCAGGGTCCCGACGCGGTTGCGGCCGGAAGTCGCTATGTCAGTCATCGGAGTCCCGCGTGCGGCCGGACGGCGCGAAGACGCTCTGCAGGAAGATGGCCAGGGCGATGGCGGCCGGCCAGATGGCCAGGACGGCGTAGGACCGCAGCGAGAACGCGATGCTCGCGTTTGCCGAGGCGTCCACCGGAGCACCCCACCAGCGGGAGCTGAGCACGCCGGTCGCGCACGCGATCACGGCTCCCAGTGCGCCGCCCAGCACCACCAGTACGACGGTCCCGGAGGTTGGGCTTTCGTGCTTCGAACCGGACACCAGCGCTCCGGCAACGCAGCCCGCCAGCAGGAACAAACCCGCCAGCACCAGATCCCGGGGCAGCCAGGTCGCGGTGTTGCTGCCCGCAGCCAGCGCGGGGTCCCCCGTCAGGAGGTTGAGCCCCGACGGCGCCAGGATCCACCAGAGAAGCCCCACCGGCACACCGGCCACCGTGATGGCCGCGGCCTGCCGCCAGGGCGCGACGCGCCGCCGGGGCGCCTGCCCGGGTTGCATGGGGTCCTCGGTGTCCTGCTGAACCCGGCCGTGTACTGCGGACTGTGTCATGCAACAAACGGTAACAAGGATTCGGCCGGACCGGCGCACGACGCAGCGCGTCATCATCTGGCGCGGCAGGTAAAAAAGGTGCAGCGCCCGGTCCTGGGCGCAATACGCTGGCAGCAGGAACAATCGCACGCAAATACAGCAGGGAGTTCGATGGCAGTGGCCACAAATGACGGAGTCTTCGAGGGAACGTTCAAGGAAATGTTCCGCCGGCACGCGGCCGGCGTGGCCATCATTACCGCCAATCACGACGGCGTCCCGTTCGGATTCACGGCGACCTCGGTGGCTTCCTTGTCCGCCAAGCCGCCTCGGTTCACGTTCAACATGGCGCGCACGTCACGCTCGTGGCCGGCCGTGGCGAATACCACGTACATCGGCGTGCACATGCTCGGGCTGGAAAACCAGGAGTTGGCCGATCGTTTCGCCCGGGCGGGCAACCGCTTCGACGGCGACCACTGGGAGCTGGGACCCCATGCGGTTCCCGTCCTCAAAGGCGTCGCCGGCTGGCTGATCGGGAAAGTCCAGATGCGGCTCTCCTTCGAGAACAACGCGGTGGTGGTGGTCGAGGTGGTCGAGGGCCAGGTCGGCGCGGACGGCGCTCCCCTCCTGTACCACTCCGGGGCCTACAGCCGGCCTGTCCCGCTCGACTACGAGATCTGAGCGGGACAGGCGGACGGCGGCAGGGCCTAGTTATCCAGGCACGTCGGGCCGAGTAGCACCTTCAGGTCGCCGAAAAGGGACGGGCTCGGGTTGACCCTTAGGTGCACCGGAAGGCCCATGACCTCCACGCGGGAGTCCCCCTGCAGGTGGAGGCGGACCTCGGACTTGCCGCGGTGCGTCCTGAGCACATCTCCGAGTTCGGTCACTACGGCCTCGGTTGCCTTGTGCGTGGCCATGGTGATCACCACGGGACCGTTGAGTCCCTCGCTGAGGTCCGGGACCGAGAGTTCCATGCAGTTCAATGCGACGGCACCGTCATCGCGGCGCTGCAGCCGGCCCTTCACCACCACGATCAGGTCCTCCGCCAGGACGGAGGCTATGGGCCCGTAGACCTGGCCGAAGAACATGACCTCCACGGAACCGCCGAGGTCCTCGATCTCGGCGCGGGCATAGGCGTTGCCGCTGGCTTTGGCGATCCGCCGGCTGAGCGAGGTGATCATGCCCGCGATGGTGACGATGGCGCCGTCGTGCGGTCCGTCCTCCGCGATGATCGAGGTGATCGACTGGTCGGCGTGCTGGCTCAGGAGCCCTTCCAGGCCCTGCAGCGGGTGGTCCGAGACGTAGAGTCCGAGCATGTCCCGCTCGAAGGAGAGCTTGTCCTTCTTCTCCCATTCCGGGAGGTCCGGGATCTCGATGCTCAGGGAGGACTCGGATTCGGCCTCGTCGAAGCCGGCGAAGAGGTCGAACTGGCCGATCGCCTCGTTGCGCTTGAGGGTGATGACCGAGTCGATGGCTTCTTCATGGATCATGGCCAGCGCGCGCCTGTGGTGGCCCAGGGAGTCGAAGGCACCGGCCTTGATGAGGGACTCGATCGTGCGCTTGTTGCACACCACCGCCGGAACCTTCATGAGGTAGTCCTTGAAGGACGTGTAGGCGCCTTCCTTCTCGCGGGCCGCCACCATGGCTTCTACGACGTTGACGCCGACGTTGCGGATGGCTCCCATGCCGAAGCGGATGTCGTTGCCCACCGGGGTGAAGTTCAGCGCTGACTCGTTGACGTCCGGCGGCAGCACCGTGATGCCCATGCGCCGGCACTCGTTGAGGTAGATCGCGGACTTGTCCTTGTCGTCGCCGACCGAGGTCAGCAGGGCCGCCATGTACTCCGGCGCGTAGTGCGCCTTCAGGTAAGCGGTCCAGTAGGAGATCACGCCGTAGGCGGCCGAGTGCGCCTTGTTGAAGGCGTAGTCGGAAAACGGCAGCAGGATGTCCCAGAGGGTCTTGACGGCGGCCATGGAGTAGCCGTTGTCCTGCATGCCCTGGGAGAAGCCGGCGAACTGCTTGTCCAGCTCGGATTTCTTCTTCTTGCCCATGGCGCGGCGCAGGATGTCGGCCTGGCCGAGGGTATAGCCGGCGAGCTTCTGCGCCACGGCCATAACCTGCTCCTGGTACACGATCAGCCCGTAGGTCCCGCCCAGGATTTCCGAGAGCGGCTCCTCAAGCTCCGGGTGGATGGGGATGACGTCCTGGATCTTGTTCTTGCGCAGCGCGTAGTCGGTGTGCGCGTTGGCGCCCATGGGTCCGGGCCGGTACAGCGCCAGCACGGCGGAGATGTCTTCGAAGTTGTCAGGCTTCATCAGCTTGAGCAGGGAGCGCATCGGCCCGCCGTCGAGCTGGAACACGCCCAGGGTGTCGCCGCGGGCGAGCAGTTCATAGGACGCCACGTCGTCCAGGGCCAGGGACTCCAGGTCGAGGTCGATCCCGCGGTTCATCGTGATGTTTTCCAGGGCGTCGGAAATGATCGTGAGGTTCCGCAGGCCCAGGAAGTCCATCTTGATCAGGCCGAGGCCCTCGGACGTCGGGTAGTCGAACTGCGTGATGACCTGGCCGTCCTGGAAGCGGCGCATGACCGGGATGACGTCGATGATCGGGTCCGAGGACATGATGACGCCGGCCGCGTGGACACCCCACTGGCGTTTCAGGCCCTCGATGCCGAGCGCCGTTTCGAACACTTTGGCGGCTTCCGGGTCCGTGGCGATCAGCTGCCGGAAGTCCCCGGCCTCGCTGTAGCGCTTCGATTCCGGGTTCTGGATGTCCGCGAGCGGAATGTCCTTCGCCATCACCGCCGGCGGCAGCGCCTTGGTCAGCTGTTCGCCCATGCTGAACGGGTAGCCCAGCACGCGCGAGGAGTCCTTCAGGGCCTGCTTGGTCTTGATAGTGCCGTAGGTGACGATCATCGCGACACGTTCGTCGCCGTATTTGCGCGTGACGTAGTCGATCACCTCGGACCGGCGCCGGTCATCGAAGTCGACGTCGAAGTCAGGCATGGAGACGCGGTCCGGGTTGAGGAAGCGCTCGAAGATCAGGCCGTGGTGCAGCGGATCGAGGTCGGTGATGCGCATGGCATAGGCCACCATGGACCCGGCGCCCGAGCCGCGTCCCGGACCCACCCGGATGCCGTTGTTCTTGGCCCAGTTGATGAAGTCGGCCACCACCAGGAAGTAGCCCGGGAAGCCCATGGACGTGATGACGCCCAGTTCGTAGTCGGCCTGGGTGCGCACCTTGTCCGGGATGCCCTGGGGATAGCGGTACTGGAGTCCTTTGTCGACTTCCTTGACCAGCCACGACGTTTCGTCCTCCCCCTCCGGGCAGGGGAACCGGGGCATGTAGTTGGCTCCGGTGTTGAAGGACACCCCGCAGCGCTCGGCGATCAGGAGCGTGTTGTCGCACGCCTCCGGGTGGTCGCGGAACAGCTCCCGCATTTCCTGCGGAGACTTCAGGTAGTATCCGCTGCCGGAGAAGGCGAAGCGCGAGCCGCCGTTGTCGTACGTCGGCTCCAGGAGGGTGGAACCCGACTGGATGGCCAGCAGGGCCTCGTGCGCCTTCGCGTCGTGCTCATGCGTGTAGTGGAGGTCGTTGGTGGCCACCAGGGGCAGGTTCAGTTCCCTGGCCAGGCGCAGCAGGTCACCCGTGACGCGCCGCTCGATGTCCAGTCCGTGGTCCATGAGTTCGCAGAAGTAGTTTTCGGCGCCGAAGATGTCGCGGAACTCGGCGGCCGCCTCGACGGCTTCCCGGTACTGCCCGAGCCGGAGCCTCGTCTGGACCTCACCGGAAGGGCAGCCGGTCGTGGCGATCAAGCCTTCGGAGTAGGTGTTGAGCACTTCGCGGTCCAGCCGCGGCCATTTGCCGAAGACCGAGTCCAAGGAGGCAATCGACGAGGCCCGGAACAGGTTCCGCATGCCCACATTGTTGTAGCTGAGGAGCGTCATGTGCGTATAGGAGCCGCCGCCGGAGATGTCATCCTTGCGCTGGTTCTCCTCGCCCCAGCGGACGCGGGTCTTGTCCGTGCGCGCGGTGCCGGGGGTGACGTAGGCCTCGACGCCGATGATCGGCTTGATGCCCTGGTCCGTGGCCCGCTTCCAGAAGTCGAAGGCGCCGAAGAGGTAGCCGTGGTCCGTCGTGGCGAGCGCGGGCATGCCGAGCCGCTCGGTTTCGTCGAACAGCTCTCCGAGCCGGGCGGCACCGTCCAGCATCGAGTACTCGGTGTGGTTGTGGAGATGGACAAACGAGTCGTTGCTGGAAGTCACCGGACCATTCTAGTGCCGTCCCGGGCGCTTTCCGCGCCCGGCACGGTGTCAGGCCTTTCCGGACTCCAGGACCTCGAGCGCGTAGCGCAGATCCTGCGGGTACTCGCTCGTCACGGTGACCCGCTCCCCCGTCCGGGGGTGGTCGAAGGACAGTTGCCGGGCGTGCAGCCATTGCCGGGTGAGCCCCAGGGTGGCGGCGAGCCGCGGATCCGCACCGTAGGTCAGGTCGCCGGCGCAGGGGTGGCGCAGGGCGGAAAAGTGCACGCGGATCTGGTGGGTGCGTCCTGTCTCCAGGTGGACCTCCACGAGGGAGGCCTTGCCGAAGGCTTCGAGGACTTCATAGTGCGTGACGGAGTCACGGCCGTCCTCGGTCACCGCGAAGCGCCAGTCGTGGCCCGGGTGCCGGCCGATCGGGGCGTCGATGGTGCCGGCCAGCGGATCCGGGAGGCCCTGGACGACTGCGTGGTACACCTTGTCCACGGTGCGTTCCTTGAAGGCGCGCTTAAGCACCGTGTAGGCGTGCTCGGTCTTGGCGACCACCATAACGCCGGAGGTCCCGACGTCGAGCCGGTGGACGATGCCGGCGCGCTCGGGGGCGCCGGACGTCGAGATGCGGTAGCCCAGCCCGGCGAGGGCGCCCACGACCGTGGGGCCCACCCAGCCGGGTGAGGGGTGGGCCGCTACGCCGACCGGTTTGTCGATGACGACGAACTCGTCATCATCAAGCAGGATCAACAGGTCGTCCACTACTTCCTCCACGATTTCCAGGGGGTCCCGGCGTTCCGGCACGACGACGTCGAGCACGGCGCCGGGGGCCAGCTTGAGGGACTTGCCGACCGCCTTGCCCCCGCAGCTGACGTTGCCCTCGGCGATCAGCGTGGCGGCCTGGGACCGGGAAATATCCATCAGCTTCGCCAGCCCGGCATCCACCCGGGTTCCGGAAAGATCCTCCGGGACAACGACGCGCAGCGGTCCCGCCGGCTCAGACATCGTGCCCGGCCTCAGGTTTTGTGTGGCGGCTACCGTCCAGGGAGATGCCCCGGAGGGTGAGCAGGCAAATGATCACGACAGAGGACACCACAGCGGAGTCCGCGATGTTGAAGATTGCGAAGTTGGGCAGCTGGATGAAGTCGACCACGTGCCCCATGGCGAAAGAAGGCTCGCGGAACAGCCGGTCGGTGAGGTTGCCCAGGGCGCCCCCGAGCAGCAGCCCGAGCGCCAGCGCCCACCAGGCCGAGCCGAGCTTGCGCAGCTGCAGCAGGATGGCGATGGAGACGGCCGCCATGATGATGGTGAACACCCAAGTGACGTTCTCGCCGATCGAGAAGGCCGCCCCGGAATTGCGGATGTAGTACCAGTGCAGCAACGGGGGCAGCACGGGGGTCCGCTCGCCCTCGACCATCGTGTTGGTGACCCACAGCTTCGTGAGCTGGTCGAAGAGGTAGACGAACACCGCGAAGGCAGCGAAAACGGAGAACAGGACGGCCCGGCGGGGCCGCGCAAACGGCGCCTGCGCCGGAACCTGGGACCCGGATACGGGCCGGCCGGCATCGGCGGGCTGTGCGGCGTCAACGGGCTGCGTGGCGTCAACGGGCTGCGTGGCGTCGGGTGATGGTGCGTCAGTCATAGGGCTTTCGTTCGGGAGCCAGTGCGGGACTGGGAGATTGCTGCCTGGCACAGGCCGGCTCCGGGACCGGAAGGCGGCACTATGCGGCATAAATGTGAATAGCCGGCGGCCGAGGAATCCCCGGCCACCGGCTTTCAGAATACGTGCTTAATACCTTAGCTGGCTTCGCTGACCTCGGGGGCCGCGACGGAGCCGCGGGCATCCAGGTCGCGGAGCTGGCCTTCGATGTAGGCCTTCAGGCGTGAGCGGTAATCGCGTTCGAAGCCGCGCAGCTGCTCGACCTTGCGTTCCAGGACGGAGCGCTGCTGCTCGAGGGCGCCGAGGATTTTGCGTGACTTTTCCTGTGCGTCGTTGACGAGGCTGCTGGCTTCGATCTGGGCTTCGGCAATGATCTTGTCCCGCTGCTGCTCGCCGTCAGCGACGTGCTTGTCGTGCATCTGCTGCGCCATGGCGAGCAGGCCCGCTGCGGACTCGGCTGCGGGGGTTGCGGCGGCACGTGCCGGGGCGGCTGCCTGGACGGGAGCCTGTTCGGCTTCCTTCTTCTTGGCAACTTCAGCGGCCTTTGCCTCGGCTTCTGCCTTGGCGCGCTCGTCCTTCTCGTCCTTGACGGGCGCGGGGACTTTCTCCACGACCGGAGCCGCGGCAGCGGAGCTGGCAGGCGTGCCCGCGCCGAGTTCGGCAAGCTTCTTCCGGAGCTCGTCGTTCTCCTGGTTCAGGCGCCGCAGTTCGACGACGATTTCATCCAGGAAGTCATCAACTTCATCCTGGTCGTAGCCTTCGCGGAACTTGGTCGGCTGAAAGCGCTTGTTGACAACGTCTTCTGGCGTCAAAGCCATCTGGTCACCTCGTTGGTCTAGTTAGTCAGTAGGCCTTCCGGCCGTCAAAACTACGGTACCTAAATATGGTCTGGTTCCTCTAATTCAACACCTGAGTGTCAAACCGGAGTTTCTATCAGTTCGGGCCGCGGAGCAGGTCCGCCGTCCGTACAACATCTGCTTATGCCAGGCTCCTGGCGACCGCCATCGCCACGCTCACCGCCACAAAGAGCAGCAGGAAGCCCAGGTCCAGCGAAATCCCGCCCAGCCGCAGCGGCGGAAGGACCCGCCGGAGCAGCTTGAGCGGCTTGTCCGTGACGGAATACACAGCGTGCGCCGTCACAAGCGCCGCACCGCGCGGCCGCCAGCTTCGGGCGAACATCTGGACCCAGTCAAAGACCAGGCGGATGATCAGGGCAACGAAAAACAGCAACAGCGCGATATAGACAAGTCCGAAAACAATTCCCATGAGCTAACTCATATCTCCATGTTCATTCCGGATACCGCAGTGTCCTATAGAAAGTATCGCTTCTATTTCAGCATGGATATTTCAGCACGGATGCCAGGCAGGTGTCCCTGCCTGGCATCCGTGCTGAAAACCTGACTAGCTCTGGTTGAAGAAGCTGGCCTGCGTTTCGCTGACCTTCTTGTCATCGCCGATGACTTCAACGTACGACGGCGAGAGCAGGAACACTTTGTTCGTGACCCGCTCGATGCTGCCGCGCAGGCCGAACACGAGGCCTGCCGAGAAGTCGACGAGGCGCTTGGCGTCGGCCTCGCCCATGTCGGTGACGTTCATGATGACGGGGATTCCGTCACGGAAGCTTTCACCGATGAGCTTGGCGTCGTTGTAGGACCGCGGGTGGATCGTGGTGATCTGCCGCAGTCCGGTGGTCTCTTCGCGGCTCGAGGCCGCACGCTTGATGGGTGTCACAGGTGCGCGATATTCCTCTTCAGCGGCGTAGGACTCTTCCTTGGGGACCTCGCGGACAGGGGCCGGCGCGCGGCGTTCCTCGCGGTCGTGTTCCATGGATTCGTCCTCATCCTTGTGCGATGTTGGGTGCTCAGACTCGTAGTGTTCGTCGCCATCAGCGAGCCCAAGATAGATCATTGTCTTGCGCAGAGCGCCGGCCATGGTCGACTCCTAATCGTGTCCGTAAGCGGGCCGCTCGTATGACTAGACAGCCTTGGAATCCCCGCCATTACCTTCCAATACGTTGAACCTACCCCAACGCCGGACGCGGACCCAGAATATCGGAGCCAATTCGCAGGTGTGTCGCCCCGAACCTGATGGCCGCCTCGAGGTCCTGGCTCATGCCGGCGGAGATTCCCGCGGCCTCCGGATGAAGGGCTGCCAGCCGGGCCGAGATGCCGGCGAGCCTGGCAAAGGCCGCCGCCGGATCCGCCCGGAGCGGGGCCACCGCCATGACGCCCGCCAGCCGGAGGCCTTCCGCCCCGGCGATCCGGTCCGCCAGTGCCGGCACGTCGGCCGGCCGGGCTCCCCCGCGGCGGCCGTCGGCATCCTCGTCAAGGCTGACCTGGATGAAGCACTCCAGCGGGGCACGCCCGGTGCGTTCCTGCTCGGCGGCCATGGCCTTTTCCAGTGCGGCGGCCACCTGGGGCCGGTCCACGGAGTGCACGGCGTAGGCGTATTTCACCACGGACTTGGCTTTGTTGCTCTGCAGCTGCCCGATGAAGTGCCAGCGCAGGTGCAGGTCAGCCAGCTCCGCCGCCTTGCCGGCGGCTTCCTGGTCCCGGTTCTCGCCGACGTCCGTGACGCCCAGGGATACCAGCCGCCGGACGTCCTGCGCGGGGTGGAACTTCGTGACGACGATCAGCTGGGGCGGGGTGTCCTGCCGCCCTGAGGCCGCCACGGCCGCGCCGATCCGCTGCCTGACGGCGGCCAGTTTGTGTCCGAGCTGCGCGAGTCGGGCGTCCCCGGGGGCGCCGTCCCCTGTCTCAGCCATGGTCCTGCGCCGGGTCATCCGCGGCCGGGAGGGTCCACACGAGCCCTGCAAAGCGGCCCGTGTGGCTGCTGCGGCGGAAGGAGAACAGGGTTTCATCCTCAAGGGTGCAGCCGCCGGAGTACTCGACGGCGACACCCTCGGCCTCGAGCTGGCTCCGGACGCCGGCCGGGAGATCCAATCCGGCCGTGCCCCGCGAGGTGGTGCACCAGGTGGCGGGAACGGCGGCCGCGACCTCGGCGCGCATCCCTTCGGGGACCTCGTAGCAGAGACCGCAGATGGACGGCCCGATCCAGGCGCTGATCCGGACCGCTCCGAGCTCCCGGAGCCGGGCGAGGGCCGCGGGAACCACTCCGGAGGCCACACCGGGCCGTCCCGCGTGCACAGCGCCGAAGACGTGCGCTTCCGCTCCCAGCGCCCCGGCCCGGTCCCCCACGAGCACCACGGGGACGCAGTCAGCTACCATGACGGCCAGCGGCGCGCCGGACGAGACCAGGGCGTCTGCCGTCGGGACATCCCCTGGCGCGTCCACGGCGGCGGCGGGCGGGCCGGCGATCGTGGCGACGTCATTGCCGTGGACCTGGTTCATGAACTGGAAGTGGCGCCCGTCGAGTCCCGCGGCTTGTTCGAGCTCCCCGCGCCTTCTCCTGACCTCAGCGGGGTCGTCGCCGACATGGAGCGCAAGATTGCCGGCGCCGGCGTCGGTGAAAGCCACCCAGACGCCGGGCCGGACTTCGGCTCGCCACGAAAACACTCAGTACACCGCCATCATTCGTTTGCAGGACTTCGATCCTACGAGAAAGCACCATGGCACTGCCATCCGGCAGTGCCATGGTGCTTCAGGATCTACTTGAGGAAGTCGGGGACATCCAGGTCGTCGGAGTGGCGGCCGGACAGGTCCGGCTCCACGACGGAGGGCAGGTCGACGTCGAAGCCCGAGTCGGCCGGCACTGCGGACGGGCGCTGCTGGCCCCAGCCGCCGTAACCGGATGCCCCCACGGTGGCGTGCAGCGGCTGGACGTGGGCGGAGGCCGGAGCCTGCGCCGGGGCCGGAGCCGCCGGGGTTGCCGGACGCTGCGGCGCAGCCGGCAGGGACTGGTCCATGGACGGCGAGGTGGCCTTGACGTCGTCGAAGCCGGCGGCAATGACGGTGACGCGTGCTTCGTCGCCGAGGGCGTCGTCAATGACCGCGCCGAAGATGATGTTGGCCTCCGGGTGCGCGACTTCCTGCACGAGCCGGGCGGCCTCGTTGATCTCGAAGAGGCCCAGGTCCGAGCCGCCCTGGATGGACAGCAGGACCCCGTGGGCGCCGTCGATGGAAGCTTCGAGCAACGGCGAGGCGATGGCCAGCTCCGCGGCCTTGACGGCGCGGTCTTCACCGCGGGCCGAGCCGATACCCATGAGGGCCGAGCCGGCGCCCTGCATGACGGACTTGACGTCGGCGAAGTCGAGGTTGATCAGGCCCGGCGTCGTGATCAGGTCAGTGATGCCCTGGACACCGGACAGCAGGACCTGGTCGGCGGAGCGGAACGCGTCCAGGACCGAGACGTTGCGGTCGCTGATGGACAGCAGACGGTCGTTCGGGATGACGATCAGGGTGTCGACTTCGTCGCGCAGGGCGTCGATGCCGGCTTCGGCGGAGCCGGCGCGCCGGCGGCCTTCGAAGGTGAAGGGGCGGGTGACGACGCCGATGGTCAGGGCGCCGAGCGAGCGGGCGATCCGGGCCACGACGGGCGCGCCGCCGGTGCCGGTGCCGCCGCCTTCGCCGGCGGTGACGAAGACCATGTCCGCGCCGCGGATGACTTCTTCGATTTCGTCGGCGTGGTCCTCCGCAGCCTGCTTGCCGACCTCAGGGTTTGCACCGGCACCCAGGCCGCGCGTCAGCTCACGTCCGACGTCGAGTTTGACGTCGGCGTCGCTCATCAGCAATGCCTGGGCATCGGTGTTGATGGCGATGAATTCGACGCCGCGAAGACCGACTTCGATCATGCGGTTGACTGCGTTCACGCCACCGCCGCCGATGCCGACGACCTTGATGACGGCCAAGTAATTCTGCGGAGCTGCCACGTTACGTGTCCCTTGTTCGTGTTCTATTGCGAAAACTGATGGAGTCGAGCTTGAGGCTTTGAACCTTAACCTTCGACTTGAAGGTTATAGTTATGTCAAGTAACTCATGTCTGTGACGGTATTTCCTATGCAGGGGACATTCAATGACCGGGGCCGCGTGTCGCGGGAATACCGGGCAAATACCCTCTGCGGGTGGCGCCTTCGACCCTCCGGGCAGCTGCCCTGGCGGTTGCCGGCGCGAATCCCTGGATAAGTGATTGCCTGCTACCGGGTGACAGGGTGCCGGGGCACGCTGACATCGTAGACCCGGACAGGGTTTTTCGGGTCCGCCGGGGCCTTGAGAAGGGCCGCGAGCACCCGGGCCTTGAGCTCCTTCTCCCCGGCGTTGCCCCAGACGATCGTCTGCCCGTCAACGAGCTTGAGTTCGACGGCGTCCGCGGACGTGGCCGAGGCCTTGGACAGCTTCGCGAGGACATCCGCCGGAAGTGCGCCCAGGACAGCGGTGATGGCGTGGAACAGATCTTTCGCCAGCGTCCCGCTGCCTCCATCGATGACCGGCAGCGGCACGGAGGCCGGGTCTGCTGTAGTGCTGAGCTGGACGCCGTCGACGTCCACGAGCTGAAAGCTCTCCCCCTGCTTGACCAGGGCCACCGGAACACGTTCCGTGATACGTACCTCCAGCGTGGAGGGCGGGCGCGCCTGGGTGCTGATGTCCTTGACCTGGACCAGCGGCTTGAGGAGGGCGGCGACGTCCGCCTCGCTGACCTGCGGCAGGGGTTTGCCTTGAAGCGGCGCGAGGGCCGACTGGATCTGGTCCGGGCTCAGCAACTTGGTGCCTTCCACGGTGACAGTCCGCAGGGCCAGCACCGGGGAGTAGACGGCGGCCGCCACGATTCCCGCCATCAGGACCGCCAGAATGCCGATCGTACTCAGGAGGATGCGCTTGCGGCGCCTGGCCTTGGGTTCGGGAAAGGACAGCACATTGTCCGGGGCGTGGTCCGGAACCGTGTCCGTGTCCCCGGCGTGCCTGGATGCCGATATGACCTCCGGGCCGGGGCCGCCGGACGGCGCTGAGGGGCGGGGGGACGCGGGACCGCGGGTTCCGGCCTTATAGGTGGGGCGGCGGGTGCTAGGCACCGGCGTCCCCCGCCGTGAGGGCTTCGACGATGAGCGGACCGTACGCTGTGACGTCGCCGGCGCCGGCGGTCAGCACGATGTCTCCGGGCGCTGCCGCGGCCAGCACGGCTTTGACGGCCTCCCCGCCCGCGCCGACGAGTCTGCCGCCGGGTCCCAGATGGTCGGCAATCAGCTGGCTGCTGACTCCGGGGATGGGATCTTCGCGGGCCGGATAGATGTCCAGGAGCAGCGCCGTGTCGGCGGCGTTCAGGGCCTCGGCGAAGTCGCGGGCAAACTCCCGGGTCCGGGAGAACAGGTGCGGCTGGAAGAGCACGTGCACCTTGTGCTCGCCGGCAACGGCCCGCGCTGCGGACAGGGCGGCACGGACTTCGGTGGGATGGTGGGCGTAGTCGTCGTAGACGCGGACGCCACGGCCGCTGCCCTTGAATTCGAATCGGCGCGAGGCGCCGGAGAAATGCGCCAGGGCCTTGGCCGCGCCCTCGGGCTTGACGCCGAGTTCGAGGGCGACGGCGAACGCTGCGGCGGCGTTGAGCGCGTTGTGCCGCCCGGGGACCTGAAGTTCGACGTCGAACCGGCCCGCCGGCGTCGTGATCCATACACGGCCCGGGCCCTCGTCGTGCAGTCGGACCTGGGTGCCGTCCGCGGTGCCGTAGAGGACCACCCTCGTGTTGCCGCGCGCCAGGGTGCGCTGAGCCAGCGCCGCCGCCCCCTCGTCGTCCGCGCAGGCCACGAGGACGCCGTCTCGCGGCAGCAGGGCCGTGAAGCGGTCGAAGGATGCGTAGACCGCTTCGGCGGTGCCGTAGAAGTCCAGGTGGTCTGGTTCGACGTTGGTTACCACGGCGATCTGTGGCCGGTAGTTCAGGAAGGAGCCGTCCGACTCGTCTGCTTCGGCGACGAAGATCCCGGAGCTGCCGTGCGCGGCGTTCACGCCCAGCGCCGGGACATTCGCGCCGATGGCGAAGGAAGGATCCAGGCCGGCGCCCTGCAGCAGGACGGTGATCATCGACGTCGTCGTGGACTTCCCGTGCGTTCCGGCGACTGTCACGACCGTGTCGTCCGCCATGGTCGCGGCCAGCGCGACGGAGCGGTGAAGCACGGGGAGGCCTGCGGCATGGGCTGCCGCGAGTTCGGGATTGTCCGGGCGGATCGCCGAGCCGGCGACGACAGTCTCGGCGTCGCCAAGGTTCGCTGCGGCGTAGCCGACCGCGATCCTGGCGCCGGCGGCGGCCAGATCCGCCAGGACAGGCAGGTCCTTGGCGTCCGTGCCGCTCACCGGTATGCCGCGCGCCACCATGATCCGGGCGACGGCTGACATGCCTACTCCCCCGATGCCGATGAAGTGCACGCGGCCCAGGGACTCGAGGCTACGGGCGCCGTGTAGGGGCTGGGTCATTGCTTTACCGCTTCCTGCCGTGCTGTTCGAATGGCACTGCCACTTCAAGGACGAGATCGGCCATGCGCCGGTCCGCGTTTCGGATGCCGAGCCGTTCGGAGCTGGCGGCCATCGTCTCCAGCCTGCCGCGCTCCAGCAGCAGGGGGATGATGTTCTCCCGGAGCCAGTCCGCCGTGAACGCGCTGTCCTCCACGGTCAGGGCGCCTCCGGCGTCGACCAGGCCACGGGCATTGAGGGCCTGTTCGCCGTTGCCGATGGGAAGGGGGACGAAGACGGCCGGCACGCCTACGGCGGCAACTTCGCAGACCGTGGCGGCGCCGGCGCGGGCCAGCAGCAGGTCGGCGGCGGCATAGACCGTTTCCATGCCGTCCACGTATTCGACCTGCCGGTAGCCCGGCGCGGCCAGGGGTTTGCCGTCGGCGTCGTGCACGGACTTGCCGCGTCCGGTGATGTGCAGGGTCTGGACGCCCGCATCGGCGAGGGCGCCGACGGACGCCGCGAGGGTCCGGTTGATGCTCTGGGCGCCAGAGGAGCCGCCGGTGACGATCAGGGTCGGCTTGTGCGGATCCAGTCCAAGTGCCGCCCGGGCGGAGGCCCTGGCCGCCGGGCGGTCGAGGCCGGAAATCTCGGGGCGCATCGGCATGCCGACATGCCGTGCGCCGCGGAGGCGGGTGGCGCTGAAGGCCACGGCCACATGCCCGCCCAGCAGGGCGCCCACACGGTTTGCCAGCCCCGCCCGGGTATTGGCTTCGTGGACCACGATCGGAATTTTCCGCCGCCACGCGGCGAGGTACAGCGGCGTGCACACATATCCACCGACCCCCACCAGGACGTCAGCCCGGGCCTCGTCAAGGATCACGCCGGCCTGCTTCACCGCACCGGCCAGCCGGCCCGGAAGCCGGAGCAGGTCGGGCGTGGGCCTGCGCGGGAACGGCACCCGGCTGATGGTGGCCAGGTCCAGCCCGGCGGCCGGGACCAGCCGGGCTTCCATCCCGCCGGGCGTGCCGACAGCCAGGAGTTGCGCCCCGGGACGGAGTTCCCGGACCGCGCGGGCAATGGCCAGCAGCGGGCTGATGTGCCCGGCGGTTCCGCCGCCGGCGAGGACCACGGACAAAGACGACTCAGTGTTCATGAAGGGGCTGTTTACGCTTTCGTGCGGGATTGCCGGGTGCGGGGCTTGTCAGTGCAGGGCTCTTGGGGGACGCGTTCTTTGGTGCGGGGTTCGTTGGGGCCGGTTTCTTTGGTGCGGGGCCCTTTGGTGCGGGGCCGGACCGCTTGGTCCTGGTGCGCCGGGGCAGGTTCATGCCGAAGAGCCGCTTGGGCTGGACACCTGGCGCCATCTGCGCCCTGGCCAGGGACAAGACTACGCCGATCGCGCACAGTGACATGAGCAGTGCGGAGCCGCCGTAGGAAATAAACGGCAGTGGTACGCCGATGACGGGCAGGAGTCCGGTCACGACCGCCATGTTCACGACCGCCTGGCCCAGCAGCCACACCATGATGGAGCCGCCCAGAACGCGGTGGAAGAGCCCGTCCTGGGCCGCGACCACGCGGTAGATGGCCGCGCCCAGGATGGCGAACAGGACGAGGACGACGACCGTGCCGACGAGTCCGAGCTCCTCGCCGATGATCGCAAAGATGAAGTCGTTGTGGGCTTCCGGAATCCAGCTGTACTTCTGCCGGCTTTGGCCAAGGCCAACGCCCAGCCATCCGCCGGAGGCGAGCCCGTAGAGGCCGTTCGTTGACTGGTAGTTCAGGTCAGACCCGTCGGCGCAGGTCTGGCCGGTCCACGAAAGGATCCGGCACATGCGGTTCGGGCTGGTGATCGCCAGGACCGCGGTGCCAAGGGCCAGTCCTGCCCCGGCAATGCCGAACAAGCGCAGCCGAACACCGGCGAAGAAGAGTGCCGAGGCCATGATCACCATGACGATCATGGCCGTGCCGAGGTCGTTTCCGGCCAGGATGAGTCCGATGATGATCACAGCGCCCGGGAGAACCACGGGAACCAGTGCGTGCCGCCACTGTGTCAGCAGCTTGGCCTTGCGGTGCAATACCGTGGCCATCCACAGGGCGAGGGCGAGCTTGGCGGCCTCGGAAGGCTGGAAGGTGAAGGGGCCGACGTCGATCCAGTTCTGGTTGCCGAGCGTACTTCGTCCCACCAGCAGAACCAGCAGGAGGAGCACGGTTGCCACGGCCATCGCGGGCCACGCGAAGCGCTTGAGCCAAACGACGTTGACGCGCGAGAGCACGAGCATGGCAGACACGCCGATGGCAGCGAAGAGGCTCTGTTTGAGGGCGGCCGAGTACGGCGACTCCCCTGCCGCAATGGCTTCGACGCTGGAGGCGGAGAGCACCATCATGATGCCGATCGCGGTCAACGCAAGGGTGGAGCCAAGGATCAGGTAGTACGTGGAGCCGTTCCGGGACTTGCCCGGGCCCTCCAGCGCTGCCCAGAAGCCCCGGTACCAGCGGCGCAGCGTCCCCGGAGGGAGCCCCCGGCCCAGGACCCCGCGGGGTGCCGAGGGTTTGCCGGCACCGGGTCTGGTGCCACCGGGTCTGATGGCACTGGGTCTACCGGCGGGTTTGCCTGCGACGGCGGGCTTGACCGCCGTCGTGCGTGTGGGCGTGCTGACCATTGTTACTCCTCGCTGGTCTGGGCCTGCCCTTCCACGAGCTCGCGGACAGCTTCGATGAAGGCATCGCCACGGTGAGCGTAGGAAGAGAACTGATCCATGGAAGCAGCTGCCGGGGCCAGGAGCACAGTGTCCCCGGAGGCGGCCAGCTGCGCCGCCGATGCAACGGCCTGTGCCATCACAGTTTCGCCGAAAATCGGCGAAGGGCCTGCGGCGGCTTTGGCCGTTCCGGCAGTCTGCACCATTTCAGTGTCTCCCTTCCCCTGGCCGATCACGGGGACATCGGGTGCGTGTCGCTGAAGGGCCCCCTGGAGTTCGCTGGAGTCCGCGCCGATCAGGACGACTGCCTTGAGCCGGTGGGCATGCTCCCGGACCAGGGCATCGTAGTTCACGCCCTTGGAGAGGCCGCCGGCGATCCAGACGACGTCCTGGAACGCGGATAGCGACGCCGACGCGGCGTGGGGGTTGGTGGCCTTTGAGTCGTTGACCCAGAGGACGCCGTTGTGCCGGGCGACGGGCTGGATGCGGTGGTCGCCCGGAAGGTAGTTCTGCAGGCCCTGGCGGACGGCGGACGGTTCGACGCCGTAGGCCCGGACCAGGGCCGCGGCGGCCAGCGCGTTGGCCACCATGTGGCGCGGTGCCACCGCGCCCAGATCCGAGACGGCGGCCAGTTCCGCGGCACTGTCCTTGCGCCCGGGAATGAACGCCCGGTCCACAAGCAGGCCTTCCACGACGCCGAGCATGCTCACGGCAGGCGTCACAGTGGTGAAGGCCACCGCCCGGCAGCCTTCGACGACGTCGGCGTCTTCGACCATGCGTTCGGTTTCGATCTGCTCGGCGTTGTAGATGCACGCCTTCCGGGTATTCGCGTAAACCTTGGCCTTGTCGGCCAGGTACGAAGCGTAGGAGCCGTGCCAGTCGACGTGATCCTCCGCGACGTTGAGGCACACGCTCGCGACGGGCGAGATGGAGTGGCTCCAGTGCAGCTGGAAACTGGAAAGCTCGACGGCGAAGACGTCGTAGTCGACCGGGTCGCGGAGGGCGTCCAGGATGGGCGTCCCGACGTTGCCGACGGCGATCGCCTTCAGCCCGGCTGCCTGCAGCATGGACTCGGTCAGGCCCACGGTCGTGGTCTTGCCGTTGGTCCCGGTGATGGTGAGCCAGTCGGCGGTCTTGCGGCCCTTGCGTTCGCGGACCCGCCAGGCGAGTTCGACGTCGCCCCAGACGGGAATGTGCGCCCGCGCGGCGCCGGCCAGCAGCGACTGGTCCGGACGCCACCCCGGCGACGTGACGATCAGGTCCGGCTTCTGGCCGTCGACCTTCGGGACGGACTCCACGGCCTCCTCGCCGAGCAGGACATCTGCCGCGCCGACGATCCGGAGAGTGTCGGCCTGGGCCAGGGCTTTGGGGGTAGTGGTGGCGTCAACGACAACCACCCGGGCGCCGAGTTCGATCAGGGTGTCAGCGGCCGCGAAGCCGGAGACTCCGATGCCGGTGACTACTACCCGCAGCCCGGCCCAGTCCGAATCCCAGCTGACGAGGCCGTTGAGCCGTGCCGAGGTCGTGAGGGGGGCGGGAATCGGGCCGGTCACAGGAGCACGACCCATTCGGCGTAGAAGACACCGAGGCCCGCGGCGACGAACAGCCCGCAGAGGATCCAGAAACGGACCACGACGGTGACTTCGGCCCAGCCTTTGAGTTCAAAGTGGTGCTGCAGCGGGGCCATCTTGAAGAACCGCTTTCCCTTGGTGATCTTGAAATAGCCCACCTGGATGATGACCGAAAGGGTGATGAGGACGAAGAGGCCGCCGATGAAAGCCAGCAGCAGTTCGGTCCGTGACAGGATGGCGAAGCCGGCGACGGCGCCGCCGATGGCCAGCGAGCCGGTGTCCCCCATGAAGATCTTTGCCGGGGACGTGTTCCACCACAGGAATCCGACGAGGGCCGCGCTGAGGATCGCCGCGAGCAGTGCAAGGTCCAGCGGATCGCGGACCGAGTAGCAGCCGCTGCCGGCCTGGCGCGGGGAACCGCAGGCCTGGTTGCTCTGCCAGATGCCCATGAGGGTGTACGCGCCGAACACCATCACCGAGGCACCGGCGGCGAGGCCGTCCAGTCCGTCGGTGAGGTTCACCCCGTTGGTGGCCGCCGTGACAATCAGGTTGGACCACAGGACGAACAGGATCGCGCCGATCACCGTGCCGCCGAAGGCCAGGTTGAGCCACGGGATGTCACGCACCAGGGAGATCTGCGTGGACGCCGGGGTGACCCCGGCCGAGTTTGGAAAGTTCAAGGCCAGGACAGCGAAAATAATGCCGACCGCGGCCTGCAGGATCAGTTTCGCCTTGGCGTTCAGGCCAAGGCTGCGCTGCTTGGAGATCTTGATGAAATCATCCAGGAAACCGACGAGCCCCATGCCCACCATGAGGAACAGCAGCAGGATCGCCGAGGCTGTCGGGCCCGGGGATCCCGGGTTCATGAGCCACATGATCAGGTGCGTCAGTCCGTAGCTGACAAGCACCGCCAGGACAACGACGGTACCGCCCATCGTGGGCGTGCCGCGCTTGGTGTGGTGCGACGTGGGACCGTCGTCCCGGATGAACTGTCCGTAGCTTTTCCGGACCAGGAGCCGGATGAACAGCGGGGTGCCCGCGAAGGCAAAGAGCAAGGCCATTCCAGCGCCCATCAGCAGTGCAATCACAGCAGTGCACTCCCTTCTGTGGCGGTTCCGTGGGCTTGTGGGGGTAATGCTATCCGATCGCCCAGATGGCGCAGTCCGATGCTGTTCGAGGACTTGAACAACACCAGATCACCGGGCCTGAGTTCGGCCTGCAGGAGTTCGTAGGCCTCGTCGGCGGTCTCGGCGAAGACACATTCATCGCCCCACGAGCCCTCCTGGACGGCAGAGACGTAGAGGGAGCGCGCCTCGCGGCCGACGACAACCAGCCGGGAGATGTTGAGCCGCACCACCTGGGTGCCCACGGCCGTGTGCTCGCGGATGGAGTCCGGGCCCAGTTCGAGCATGGCGCCCAGCACGGCCCAGGTCCGGCGGCCGCGGCCGAGGTCGGCCAGTGTCCGCAGGGCGGCCCGCATGGATTCCGGGTTGGCGTTGTAGGCATCGTTGATGATGGTCACGCCGTCGGCGCGTTCCGTGCGTTCCATCCGCCAGCGGCTGGCGGCCGTCTGTGCATTGAGCGACGCGGCGATCCGGGGGCCGGGGATACCGGCTGCGTGGGAAGCTCCCGCCGCGGCGAGGAGGTTGGCGACGTGATGGGCCCCGATGAGGCCGCTGGACACGTGGTGCCCTGCGGTGTCGTCCGGCACGAAGAGCTCGAACTCGGGGTGTCCCGCGGCGTTCAGTTCAACGTCTTCCGCCCGGACCGGGGCCGGCTGGCCGTCGCGGGCAGGCTGGGAGCTGTAGCCGAGGACGCGTGCCTGCGTCCGGGCGGCCATGGCCGCGACGCGGGCATCGTCCAGGTTCAGCACCGCGGTGCCGGCGGCGGGGAGTGCCTCGACGAGCTCGCCCTTGGCGACGGCGATGTTCTCGATGCCGCCGAACTCGCCGGCGTGGGCGGAGCCGACGCCGAGCACGACGCCGATGTCCGGGCGGACCATGTCCGCGAGATAGCGGATATGGCCGATCCCAGTGGCGCCCATTTCGATCACGAGGTAGCGGGTGTCAAACCCGGCCTTGAACACGGTCAGCGGGACGCCGATCTCGCCGTTGTACGAGCCCTGCGGGGCGACGGTGTTGCCGTCGGAGCCGGCGTCGGCGGCAAGGATCCCGGCCAGCAGGTCCTTGGTGGTGGTCTTGCCGGCGGAACCGGTGATGCCGATGACGGTGAGAACAGAGCCGTCGGCTTCGCGGCGGGCCCGGATCCGGCGGACTGATTCAGCCGCCAGGGCGCCCATCGCGAGGACGGAGTCCTTCACGACGACGGCCGGGAAGTTCCGCCCGGCGGCGTCGGCGACGTCATGCTCCACGAGCGCCAGGACGGCACCCCGGTCGAAGGCGGCGCCCACGAAATCGTGGCCGTCGGCCACCTCCCCCGGTTTCGCCACATAGAGGGAACCCGCTGTGGCCTCGCGGGAGTCGGTCACTACGGAGGCGGGCGTGATCCCCGGTTCCGCAGCCAGCCGGCCGTCGGTTATTTCGGCGATTTCCGCCGCTGTAAATGCAATCATCTCGGTTTAGGACTCTATCCGCTGGTCTTCGAGAACGGTGAATCCCCGTGCTGTCAAGGCATTCCGGAGCTCCACCCTGTCATCCAGTGCAAGGTTGACCCCCTTGACCTCCTGCCATATTTCGTGGCCCCGCCCGGCCACGAGGACGGTGTCCCCGGGCGCTGCGAGCTCCACGGCCTTCCGGATGGCGGCGGCCCGCGGGAAGACCTCCAGGACCGTACAGTCGAGCCCCTCGGCGTTCTTCGCCTCGAGCGCCCCTGCCATCACGTCCTGACGGATCGCGGCTGCGTCCTCGTCGTGCGGGTCATCGTCACTGACGATCACGGTGTCCGCCAGGCGTGCCGCGATGGCTCCCATGGCGGGCCGCTTCCCTTGGTCGCGCTGGCCGGTGGCGCCGAAGACAATGATCACCCTGGAGCCGGGCTGCGGGGAACGGACGGCCTCGAGCGCCCGGGCCAGGGCGTCCGGGTTGTGCGCGAAGTCGACCACTGCTGCGGGAGCGGTGGAGACGAGCTGCATGCGGCCAGGGACCGCGACGGTGAACGGATCCCCGGCGTCGAGGGCGGCCTGCACGGCGGCAGCATCGGCCCCGCCGGCGAGCACCATGACGGTGGCCAGCGCGGCGTTGGCGACGTTGAAGCTGCCGGGGAGGCCCGTGTGGACGCGCAGTTCGGCGCCCCCGCGGTGCCGCAGCACGAAACCGGTGCCCAGCCCGCGCGGGACAGGGTTGAGGACCGTCCAGTCGGCGTCTGCAGCCGGGCTGCCTTCCGCGCCCGCGGAACGGGCGGTCGCCAGGGTCGTCACCGGGATTTCCGCCGCGGCGGCAAGCTTTCGCCCCCAGTCGTCGTCGACCGTCACGACCGCCGCGTGTGCGCGCCCGGGGGTGAACAGCCGGGCCTTGGTCTGGAAGTACTCCTCCATGGTTCCGTGCAGGTCCAGGTGGTCCTGTGTCAGGTTGGTGAAGCCTGCGACGTCGAACTCCACTCCGTCGACGCGGTGGAAGGACACGGCGTGTGAGGAGACCTCCATGGAGGCCGCGTCGAGCCCGCGTTCGCGCATCAGTGCGAGCAGGGCGTGGACGTCCGTGGATTCGGGAGTTGTCAGGAGGCTGGGGATCGGTTCTCCGCCCGCCAGGATCTCGATGGTCCCGATCAGTCCGGTCCGCTTCCCGAGCGCCTGCAGCAGTGAATTGATGAAGTAGGTGGTGGTGGTCTTGCCGTTGGTGCCAGTAACTCCGAAGAGCGCCGGAGTGCCGGCTCCCTCCGGCCGGCTCTGGTAGATCAGGGCGGCGAGCCGGCCGACCAGGCTGCGCGGTTCATCGGCGAGCAGCACCGGGACCGCAACGTCGTTGGAGAGTGCCAGCAGGCGTGCACCGCCGTCGTCCGTCAGGACCGCCGCGGCACCGGCGTCAACCGCCTGGGCCACGAAATCAGCCCCGTGGCGCGTGGCGCCCGGCAGGGCAACGTACAAGTCCCCCGGCCGGACCGCACGGGAATTCAGTGAGATCCCCGTCACAGGGACGGAGCTGGACGCCCCTGGAACGACGACGCCGATCGACTCACCGATGGTTGCCAGCGGCACTGCGGCAACCGCAGCGGGCCGGAAGCCCTGGGTGGAGTCCTGGCCGGACGGCGCGGAAGCGTCGGGGGCGTTGAGCTCTGACAAGTGGATCTCCGTTGTGGTGCTAGTGGATCTTGCGCTGCGCACGGAGGCGTGCTCCGGCCCGCAGGCACTGTGGTTTGGCACTCGTTCGTGACGCCGGGTGCTGTGTGGAACTGGTGCTACTTGACGTACTGCGGCAGATGTACGGGGGTGCCGGTGGAAGGCTGGACGTTGAACGTGCGCAGCGTCTGGCTCATCACCGAACGGAACACCGGTCCGTTGGTAATTCCGTAGATGCTGCCCTTGGGCCGTTGCAGGACCACTTCAACAATAAACCGCGGATCGTCCATCGGCGCCATTCCCACCATGGAAGCGGTGTAGCCGCAGAAGCCGGACTTTCCGTCGTCGCAGGGTGATTCCGACGTTCCGGTCTTTGCCCCGACCCGGTAGCCGTCAATCGCGGCGTCCTTGATTTCGCCCTCGGTCACGGCGCTCTCCAGGATGTCGCGGACCTGCTGGGCGGTGTCTTTGGTGACAATCTGCCGGGGCGCCTTGGCCGGGACCTTCTCCTCGGTCCCGTCCGGGTTGATGTAGCTGTCAATGAGCCTCGGCTGGAGCATGACGCCGCCGTTGGCGATGCTCTGGTAGGCACGGACGGTCTGGAGCGTCGACTGGGCCACGCCCTGGCCGAAGAGGACCGTGTACTGCTGCCGCCCGTCCCATTGATCGGCGGGGGTGAGGATGCCCGTGGATTCAGCGGGCAGCCCGATGTCCGGCGCTTCGCCGATGCCGAACTTCTGCAGCCAGTCGTGGCGCTTTTCCTTGCTCATCCGCTGGCCCACCATCACGGTGCCGGTGTTCATGGAATAGCCCACGATGCCAGCCAGGGTCCGCTCTTCCGTGCCGTGCACAAAGGCATCGCTGAAGGTCTGGCCGTCGACGGTGTAAGTCGGCGGAACGGTGAAGTGGTCCAGCGGGTGGGCGGTGCCTTCTTCAATCGCGGCCGCGGCGGTGATCATCTTCTCCACCGAACCCGGCTCATAGGCGGCCGTGACGGCGCGGACGCCGCGGTCCTTGGCTGCGACCTTGCCCGGGTCATTGGGGTCGGGCGCATCGGTGTCCGCCATCGCAATGATGTTTCCGGTTTTGACATCGGAGATCACTATGACGCCCCATTCGGCGCTGAGCTTGTCCTTCTGGCTCTGGATTGCCTGCTGGGCGAAGTACTGCAGGTCCGAGTTGAGCGTGAGCTTGATGTCCTTGCCGTTGACGGCGGGAGTCAGCTGGTCCACGCCCACCGGGATGCGGAGCCCGTCGGCGCCGATTTCGAAGAGGCGCTTGCCGGGAGTGCCCTTGAGGATGTCATCCTGGGTCTGTTCGAGTCCGGCCTGGCCGGTGGTGCCGTCCTTCAGGAAACCGACAATCCCGCCCGCCACGGAGCCGTTCGGGTAGACCCTCTTGCTGGTGCCTTCTGTGACGAGACCGGGAATCTGCAGCTTCGAGACGCGGTCCTCGACGTCCGGCATCACGTCCTTCGCGACGATGTAATAGCGCTGGTTACCGGTCAGGGCCGCCCGCACGGCATTCGTATCCATGCCGAGCACTGACGCCAGGTCGGAGATGCCTTGGTCGCGGGTGACCTTGACGAGCTGGTCCTTGCCGTCGACTGGTTCCAGGCGGTGAAAGGAGTCGGTCTTGGTGTTGACCGTCTGGTCGACCACGACGTTGTACCGGATGACGCTGCTGGCGAGGACGGTGCCGGAGGAGTCCAGGATGCTGCCGCGTTCGGCCGGCAGTTCGATCGGGGTGAGGCGGTTCTTGAGCGCGGCCTCGGCCATCCCGCCGACGTCCAGTCCCTGGACCAGGAACAGCTTGCCGCCGACGACGAGCAGGAGCGTCAGCATGAGGCCCAATCCCACGCGCAGCCGTCGCGTCGCGCTCGGCGCTTTCGCCTTGCGTGCCTTGCCGGTGTTTTGCGCCACGATGATTCCTTGCTGCTTGCCGTGCTGGTCGTCAGTGGTCTGTTACTGTCCCGGAACCTTCTGGGCCGGTGCCGGAACGGAGCCGCCGTGGAGTTCAACCACGGGCACCGGTGGCGCTGCAGGCGCGGCCGGAGTTGCTGCAGGGGTTGGGGCGCTGTCAACCGGCTTGCGGTTCTCGAGCGGCTCCTTGGCCGTTGCGGGCGGGACAACAGTGAGCTGCCCTGCGACGGCCGGCGCTGCGATAACGGCTCCCGGGGCGTCCCCCTTGACGGCAGGTTTGGCCTTGCCCGTGACGCTCAGGGTGGAGAGGTCGATCTGGCCCTTGGCAACGGAAGCCACCATGCCCAGTTCCGTGGCCTTGGCGGCAAGGTTCTGCGGTGCGTCAAAGTTCTGCACCTGCTGGGTGAGGTCCTGGTTTTGCTTCGTCAGGGTGGTCTGCTCGCTCCGGAGCTGCACCAGCTGGTACTGGGCCGAGGACACGGAGATGTTCAGGACCAGCACGGCCAGGAGCGCAACCGCCAGGAGCCCGAAGCAAAGCACAACGAACGGGGCTCGGCGCTTGCGGGGAGCAGAGCGGACCACCGACAGCGGAGTGCGTGACTTCCGCGCCGGGCCCGTGCCGGGGTTGATTCCCGGCAGGGCACGGGCAGTGGCGCCTGTGGCAACGGGATAGCGGTTGACAGCGGCAGTGCTCATGCGGCTCTCCTGGCCTTGATGCGTTCTACGGCGCGGAGCCTGGCGGAGGCTGCGCGTGGGTTCTCAGCGATTTCAGCGGGTGTGGGCACCTCGGTGCCTTTCGTCAAAGTCTTCAATTCCGCTTTGTGCTCTTCGAGCTCCACCGGGAAGCCGAGCGGGGCGGATGACTTCGATCCGCGCTGGAAGAAGCCCTTGACGATCTTGTCTTCCAGCGAGTGGTAGGACATGACGACGACCCGGCCTCCGAGGGCAAGGGCCTCGATGGCTGCGGGGACGGCGCGTTCCAGGACATCCAGTTCCTCGTTGACCTCGATCCGGAGCGCCTGGAACGTGCGCTTGGCGGGGTGTCCCCCGGCCTTGGCGGCCCCGGCAGGAACCACGGCACGGATCTGTTCGACCAGTTCCCCGGTGGTGGTGAAGGGCTTCCCGGCGCGTGCGGCGACAATCCTGTTCGCGATGCGGCCGGCGAACTTTTCTTCGCCCCATTTACGGATGATGCGGACGAGGTCTTCTTCGCTGTAGTTGTTGACGACGTCGGCGGCCGTCTGGCCGCGGCTCGTGTCCATCCGCATGTCCAGGGGCGCGTCGAAGGAGTAGGCGAAGCCGCGTTCCCGCTCGTCGAGCTGGAGGGAGGAGACGCCGAGGTCCATCAGGACGCCGTGGACTTCAGTGAAGCCCAGGTCAGCGAGAACCTCCGGAATTTCGTCGTAGACGGCGTGCACAAGGTCGATCCGGTCCGCGAAAGGATTGAGCCGCTCCCCTGCCAGGGCCAACGCTTCCTCGTCGCGGTCGATCCCGATCAGGTGAAGATCGGGAAAACGCTGAAGAAGGGCTTCGGAGTGGCCGCCCATGCCCAGGGTGGCATCAATGACCACGGGTGTCTCGCCGCGGCTCCGGGCCGCGTCGAAACCTGGTGCCAACAAATTGATGCACCGGTCCTTGAGGACCGGTACATGGCGTTCGGACGTAGGTTTCGCCTGGTCGGGATCCGTCATACCTTCGTCCTTTCGTGGTCCGGAGTCTTGCTGGCCGTCATACTTTTGCTCTTTGCCGTGGCTGCTCCTTGATCCAGATCCCCATCCGCGCCTATCCGGCGTCGGCCTGGCTCCGGGGAAGTGAGCCAGGACAACAGCCGGATGGGCGGCTGGAGATCTCGATCAAGGAACGTCTCTTGCGGGTGGGTCTTTCGGGTCTTCAGAGAATCCCCGGGATGGCGTCGTCGGTCTCCGAGAAGGCAGTTTCCTTTTCGGCCAGGTACTCGCTCCAGGCTTGGGCGTCCCAGATCTCTGCACGGGATCCGGCGCCGATAACCGCCAGTTCCCGGCCGAGGCCGGCGTATTCCCGGAGCGCCGGCGGAATCGTCACGCGCCCCTGCTTGTCAGGTACCTCGTCCGAGGCTCCAGAGAGGAATACCCGGATGTAGTCACGCGCCTGCTTGGAGGAGATTGGAGCCTCCCGCATCTGCTCGTGAACCCGGCCGAACTCCGCCTCACTGAAGACGTAGATGCAACGCTCCTGGCCCCTTGTGAGAACCAGCCCGCCAGCGAGTTCCTCACGGAACTTCGCCGGGAGGATAATTCGACCTTTTTCGTCCAGACGCGGCGAATGTGTGCCGAGAAACACGGCCCACCGCCTGTCTGGTCTTGGAAGTCCAACGTCCCCCGTGCTGCCACTACCCTCTTACCGCCTCCACATTACTCCACATCCCTCCACAGTCAACGACACGCGCGATTTATTTGCGTAAATCCGGATGAGTCTTCCCGGGCTCAACCCTGCAGTGGCGCGGAGACGGGTAAGGTGGCGCGCAGTGGAGGGATTGCGGGCCGCCGGCGTCCTGGTCACCGGCGCGCGGTCCCGGCCCCTGGCGCTCCCGCCGCCAGCCGCCAGCCGCGGGATCCCGGCGTTAAACGGCAGAAGACCCGCCGAAGCGGGTCTTCTGCCGTCGTCCGCGGAGGACGGGTGGCGGGAAATGGAGGTCGGGGTGGTGGGGAGTGGAGGTCGGGGTGGTGGGAAGTGGAGGTCGGGGTGGTGGGGAGTGGAGGTCGGGGTGGTGGGAAGTGGAGGAGCTCCCGCGGTAAACGGTCAGGATTCCCCGCGGTGCCTTTCGTCCCAGCGTTGCTCGAGGTTGCTCATGAACGAGCTCCGGGGCTTACCTGGCTTCCGGGCGGCACCGGAGGCTTTCGCCTTGCCGACTGCCGAACTGCGCATCGTGGCGAAGTACACGCCGGCACCCATGACGACAAAGCCCAGGACACCGACCAGGATGTTCTGCATCGACACTCCGACCAGCAGGAGCAGGACGCCCGCCAGTGTTGCGAGGACGCCGATAACAAGATGGCGGGTGGACCATGAACGTCCCGGATCCGAGCCCATGGAGCTGGCGAACTTGGGATCGTCCTCATGCAGCTGCTTCTCAAGTTGCTCCAGCAACTTCTGTTCGTGCTCCGAGAGCGGCATCACGACCTCCTTAAGTCGGCCAACGCCCAGACTTGACGCGGCCAGTGCCTAATCCCATAACGCCCGGGAATCTCAAGTGGTTCCCATTCGCCGTCATTGGCCGAATAGGGGTTCCACCATGGGGGTTTCCACGGCCCAGGGGGTTGTTCAGCTGGTCAGGTCGTAGCCCGAACGTTCGATCCAGTCGTTCTAAACCTACGTATAAATAAGGATAGTTTGTTGCGCCCTGTTCTGAAAGACGCTCTTGCTGCCCGGCCACCCTCCCCCGGCACTTCACGGCAGGAACGGCCTCTTCCGGGTCAGCCCGTGTTGCGGCCGGGGTCCAGGAGCCGCGCAGGGAGGACCGACTTAGTGCCGAATTTCCGGGTGACTTCATCCAGCGCCTGCTCCGCTGCGCGCCAGTTGTCGTCCCGGCGGTCCAGGCTGAGCTGGAGGGCGGCCTGGGCCGCCTCTTCCAGCTGTTCTGCCCGAATGCCCACCAGCCGCACGGTCATGGGGCGGTCGCCAACCGATTCCAGGAGCTGCACAGCGACGGCGTACAGCAATTGGGCGCTGTCAATCGGGGTGCCCACGGTGCGGCTGCGCGTGATGGTCGAAAAATCCGCATAGCGGAGCTTGAGGGCGACCGTTCGGGCGTGCATGCCCGCGCTGCGGAGGCGCTCGGCCGTCCGGTGCGAGAGGCGCAGGAGCTCCCGGCGCAGCAGTGCGTCGTCGGCGGTGTCGACAGCAAAGGTCTCCTCGGCACCGATGCTCTTCTCCAGCCGGACGGGCGTCACGGGCCGGGGGTCGATCCCCCACGCGAGCCGGTAGACGTGTTCCCCGGACGCACCGAGCACTTTGCGGAGCGAGGGCAGGGGCGACGCCGCGACATCCGCGACCGTCCGGATGCCCATCCGGGCCAGCACTTCCACGGTCTTGGCGCCGACCCCCCAAAGGGCGCTGACGGGAAGGCTGTGCAGGTACGGCACCATCTCGTCCGGACCGATGAGCAGCAGACCGTCGGGCTTGCAGCGGGTTGAGGCGATCTTGGCGACGAATTTGCTCGCCGCAATTCCCACCGATGCCGTGATGCCCAGTTCCCGCTGGACCCGTGTGCGGATCAGCTCGCCGATCTCGCGCGGGGGGCCCAGCCGGCGGATCGCTCCCCCGACGTCGAGGAAGGCCTCATCGACGCTGAGCGGCTCGACGAGTTCGGTGATGGAACCGAAGATGGCCATGATCTGGCCGGACACTTCGTAGTACAGCTGGTGGCGGGGCTCGATGATTACTGCAGAGGGGCACATGCGGGCGGCAACCACCATGGGCATCGCCGACTTGACGCCGAAGGCCCTGGCTTCGTAGGAGGCCGATAGCACCACGGAACGGTCCGCCGGGTAGCCGACAATCACGGGCTTTCCCTTTAGCTGCGGGCGGCTGCGCAGCTCCACCGAGACGAAAAAAGCGTCCATGTCCACGTGCATGATGCTGCTGCGCCGCAGCTCACGGAGCTCTGCCTCACTGAGCCGCCTGTCCGGCCGCGTGCCGGGCTGGTTATCGGGCTGGTTCAAAGGCTGCCCTGTCTGCTGTTTATCTACGTCCGGCCCCACGACTTCAATCCTATGCCCGGGGACTGACTAAACTGGAGGCTGAATCCGGCGTCGATACCAGGAGGAAAGTCCCTGTGAAGGTTTTTGGAGAGCACCCACGTGCCGCGGTTGCCCTGATGGCAGCCGGCACGGTACTGGCTTTGGCCGCATGCACGCCGGCCAGCACCGGGACTGGCACGCAGACGCCGTCGCCGTCGTCCGCAGGTGAATCCGCAACCGCGCAGTCCTCCACGACGGCACCGCCGAGCCCCTCCGCGGCGCCCGGCACCTCTGCCACCGTAGGCGCCTTGGTTCCCGGATTCCCCGAGAAACTCCTGCCGCTGATGCCGGGCGCCAAGGTTGTCTCCAGCAGCTTTGACAAGACCACCGTGCCCGCAACGGCAGCGATCGTCGGAAGCATCGCGTCGCCGGCCGCCGGGGTCCTGGCCTATTACGCCAAGGAGCTTGAGGCGCAGGGCTTCAAGGCGGTGCCCGGGGAAACCGTGGGCACAGTGCCATCCAAGGACTACCTTCGCGGTGACAACGAGACCGTGAACATTTCCGTCGTGGAGACCGCCGGCGTGTCCACTTTCACCATCGGCGCGAACGTCGCTGCCGAGTCCGTCAAGTGACGCTCGCCGAACAGTTGCGCCTCGAGCAGACGGCTTACGTCGCTGCGGTCGCCGGCAAGCTCACCGATTTCCTGACCAGCCGCCAGGCGGTCATGTCGTCGATCTCCCAGGACATCGATCCGCTCATGGGATCGATCTCGAACCTGGTCACGGGCGGCAAACGCCTCCGTGCCCTCATGTGCTACTGGGGATGGCGCGGCGCAGGCGGGGAAGCCGGCGCCCGCGAGGTGGTCACCGCCGGCTCGGCCCTGGAGCTGTTCCAGGCCGCTGCCCTCATCCATGACGACATCATCGACCGCTCCGACACCCGCAGGGGCGGCCCGAGCGTCCACCGCCGCTTCAGCGAACTGCACGAGACCCAGGGATGGGCGCTTGATCCGGAGCGGTTCGGCCACGCCGCCGCGATCCTGACCGGCGATCTCTGCCTGTCCTTTAGCGAGGAATCCTTCACGGAAATCGGTGACAGGGCCGCCTCCGGAAGCCAGGCGAGGCTCATCTTCAACCTTATGCGCGCCGAAGTCATGGCCGGGCAGTACCTGGACATCCTGGAAGAGGTTGCCGGACCGCGGCGGGACCGCGCCGGTGCGGTCGGCCGGGCCCAGTCCATCATCCGGTTCAAATCGGCAAAGTACTCCACCGAGCACCCCCTGGCGCTGGGGGGCGCCCTGGCCGGTGCGGGCGACGAGCTGCTGCGGGGCTACTCCGCCTTCGCCCTGCCCCTGGGCGAGGCGTTCCAGCTGCGCGACGACGTTCTCGGCGTCTTCGGCGACCCCGTCACTACCGGCAAGCCCGCCGGGGACGACCTGCGCGAAGGCAAGCGGACGGTCCTGGTGGCCTTCGCCCTGGACCAGGCCTCGCTTGCCGAATCCGAATTCATCGACGCCAAGCTGGGCAGCCCCGAGCTCAGCGACGCCGATGTGGCGGAGATCCGCCGCATCATTGTTGACTGCGGGGCGCTGCAGGCCACGGAAGTCCTGATCGAAGAGTTCGGGCGTGCCGCCTTCGCCGCTTTGGACCTCCTGCCGCTGGAGGAGCTGCCCAAGACCGCGCTCCGGAAACTGGCCGAGGCGTCAGTGAGCCGGGCCGCCTGAGACGTTCGCTGCCCGACCTCCTGGACAGGGCTTAAAAGAGTCGAAGGCCGTGCGCACCAGCGCACGGCCTTCGGTCATTTCCTCAGAAGTACTACCAGGCCAGGGACTGCGCCCGGCGGCGGATCTCCGTTTTGCGCCCCTCGCGGAGGGCATCGATCGGGCGCCCGCGCAGGGACTCATCGGGCGTGAACAGCCAGGTGATCAGTTCTTCGTCCGAGTAACCGGCGTCCGAAAGGACCACGACGGTCCCCTTCAGGCTCTCCACGGCGTGGCCGTCCTGGATGAAAGCCGCCGGTACGGACCGAATGCGCCGGTCGCCAATTCTCACAGCAGCCAGCGCGCGTTCGTCCAGAAGCGCGTGGACCTTGGTAATTGAAACGTTCAGAAGCTGTGCGACATCGGGCAGGGGCAGCCATTCGCCCACAAGGCTTTCTACATTACTCACGGATAAAGATTGCCACGGCTGATGCCCCGGCGCCTAGTCGGCGCCAGGCTTGGACCGTCACTTCTGCCGCAGTCTCCCCGCACCGCGGCCGGGCCGGGCCCGGGCGCGGGCCGACACCAGAGTCGGCACACGGGCCCACACCGGAGCCGACACTCCGTGAGGGTGTGTTTGCCGATCGTCAAACAGTTCTTGTGCTAATTCCCAATTCATGAGAGATTCACATAGATCACATTTGTAACACTAATAACTTTTGTCACACTGGTATCACCAGTAACACGGCCTGACATGCAGCGTTGCCGCTGAGAAGAGGATCTTTCCCATGACGACGTCACGTTCGCCAAAGCCCCACCCGAGGCCTAGCCTGCCGATGATTGCCGCAACAACCGCGGCCCTCCCGGCTGTCATGCTGTCCTCCATGGCGCTGGCCCAGCCGGCTGCGGCAGAAGCCCGCCCGCGCGCCATCCCGGCAACTCTGGCGGCCGCCATGCGCGCGCAAGCGCAGGCCGCCACGGCAATGTCGTTGCAACCGGCAGTCATCCCTGCCGGGGCCGTATCCGCGGCAATCCCCACGACCTTCATGCCTGCCCAGGCACCGGCACCGGCCGAATACACGATCGCCCGGGGCGACACCATCAGCGCCATCGCCGGGCACTACGGCCTGGACGTCTACGAGGTGCTGAAGCTGAACAACCTGCAGGCCAGCACCATTATTTACCCCGGGCAGAAGATCAAACTCACCGGCTCAGCTGCTGCCCCGGCACCGGCATCCCAGCCGTCGGCTCCCGCCTCTTCGCCTTCCGCCGGCGGCAGCGACTACACCGTGAAGTCGGGCGACACGCTCAGCGCCATCGCATCGCGCAACGGCGTCAAACTCTCAGATGTGTTCGGCTGGAATGGACTCAACGCCCGCTCGATCATCTACCCCGGCCAGAAGATCAAGCTCGGTGGAGGTGCGGCCGCACCGGCCCCCTCCGCTCCCGCTGCGCCCGCACCTGCACCCGCAGCTCCTGCTCCCGCCGCACCTGCACCCGCAGCTCCTGCTCCCGCCGCACCGGCCAGCTCCGGTTCCTACACCATCAAGTCCGGTGACACCCTCTCGGGGATTTCCGCCCGGAACGGTGTCAAACTCTCCGACGTGCTTTCCGCCAACCGGCTGACGATGAGCAGCATCATCTACCCCGGTCAGAAGCTCGTGATCCCGGGTGCGTCCATCGCACCGGCTTCGAGCCAGCCTGCGGCCACAGTAACGCCGCTGGTGCCGAGCACGTTCCTCGGTTTCAGCTACCCGGCCGCCGTGGTCGACTCGGCGAACCAGAACAAGGCGCTGCTCAACGCCGCACCTGTGCCGAGCCGCGAACAGATGAAGTCGATCGTTGCGGACACGGCACGCCGCATGGGCGTGGATCCGTCCCTCGCGCTGGCGTTCGCCCTCCAGGAGTCCGGCTTCAACCAGCGCGCCGTTTCGCCGGCCAACGCGATCGGCACCATGCAGGTCATTCCGTCTTCGGGCCAGTGGGCCTCGGACCTCGTGGGCCGCAAGCTGAATCTCCTTGACCCGTATGACAACGCCACGGCCGGCGTCGCCATCATCCGCCAGCTGGTCCGCGCCAGCCCCGACCTGGACAACGCCATCGCGGGGTACTACCAGGGGCAGTACTCGGTCAGCGTCCACGGCATGTACGACGACACCAAGGACTACGTGGCGGCCATCAAGGCCAACCAAAAGCAGTTCAGCTAGGTCCACGACTCAGGCGGGGGTGCGCGCCGGCGCAGCCGCTGAATCCGCTTCCGTTCTGCCCTACGGATTTGCCCTACGGGCCCGGATCGCATGTCGATCCGGGCCCGTTTCCGTGCAACGACTAGGATTGTAAAGTGCAGGAATATGCGTCGGACCCTCTCGTTGGAACCCTCGTCGACAACCGCTACCTGATTCAATCCAGGCTGGCCCGCGGCGGGATGTCCACCGTCTACCTCGCCACGGACAAGCGCCTGGAGCGCGACGTGGCGCTGAAGGTGATGCACCCGCACATGGCGGACGACCCGCAATTCCTGGATCGGCTGGGGCGCGAGGCCAAGGCGGCGGCGAGGCTTTCCCACCCGCACGTCGTGGGCGTGCTGGACCAGGGCGAGGACGGCCGGATCGCCTATCTGGTGATGGAGTACATCAAGGGCCACACGCTGCGGGACGTCATCGATGACAAGGGCGCGCTCTCCCCCCGCCTCGCTCTCGCGCTGATCGATCCCGTCGTCGAAGGGCTTGGGGCTGCGCACGCGGCAGGCCTCATCCACCGGGACATCAAGCCGGAGAACGTGCTCATTGCCGACGACGGCCGGATCAAGCTCGGCGACTTCGGCCTGGCGCGGGCAATCTCGACGTCCACCAGCACGGGAGCCCTGATCGGAACCGTCGCCTATCTCTCCCCGGAACTGGTGCTGGGCAGGCAGGCCGATGCCCGCAGCGACATCTACTCCGTCGGCATCATGCTCTATGAGATGATCACGGGACGGCAGCCGTTTGACGGCGAAGTGCCCATCCAGGTCGCCTACCAGCACGTAAACTCGGCCGTGGCTGCCCCGTCGGTGGCCGTGCCGGGGCTGGCCGCCGAGGTGGACGAGCTGGTGCAGTGGTGTACCGCCAACGACCCCGACAAGCGGCCCGTCGATGGGGACGCGCTGCTGTCGGAGCTACGGCATATCCGGACCAACCTGAGCGACGCCGAGCTCGACCTCCAGCCCCCCGCTGCCGTCCGGAGCCCTCTGCCGGCCGTGGCCGCCCCGCCGGGCCGGCCCCCGGCACAGGCCGACACCGAGATGCTCCTTGGCCTCCCGCAACCGACCGAAGTGATTTCCCGCGGCGGCAACCCCACCACGATCATGTCCGCTCCGCAGCCGCGCCCCGCCTACGGGCCGTTGTCCGCCCCCGGGGAGCAGCCGTTCCGCGACGCTCCGGAGGAGGACGGCGATCCGGGCCTCCCGGCCAGCAAGAGGGCACAGCGCAAGCAGGACCGTGACGAGGAGAAGGCCCGCCAGCGTGCCGCTGCCACGCCCCTCAGGACGCTGCGTGAGGGCAACGGACGACGCCGCGGGCTGCTGTGGGTCCTCGTGCTGGTCATTGTGGCGCTGCTGGCTGCCGGTGCCGGCTGGTTCTTCGGCATGGGACCCGGTTCGCCCGGAACCATCCCCCAGCTGGCCAACAGGACTGTGGCGGAGGCGCAGCAACTGCTCCGGACTGCCGGCTTCCAGTCCACTGTCAAAGACGTCTTCGACGATAACGTCTCGCCGGGACTCGTCGTCGCTTCCGAACCCGTTGCCGGCCAGGTCATCCGGAAGTTCCAGCCGGTGTCCCTCGCCGTCTCCAAGGGTCCCGAGCTGTTTCCGCTGCCGGATTTGGGCGGCAAGACCCTGGACCAGGCCAAGACGGCCCTGAACGCCGCAGGGATGGCGCTGGGGCCGGTTACCGAGACATACGACGAGTCGGCTGCCGCCGGGGCCGTCCTGGCGCAGGCTCCACGCAGCGGCAATCCGGTGAAACACGGCACGCCCGTGAACCTGACGGTGTCAAAGGGTCCCCAGCCCATCCCGGTCCCGGATGTGCGGGGACAGGAGCAGGACGCCGCAGTCAAGGCCCTGGAAGCTGCCGGGCTGAAGGCCGTAATCTCTCCCGAGACCGTCAATGACCGGAAGGTCCCCAAGGGATCCGTCGTCGCGCAGGACCCGTCGTCGGGCAACCTGACAAAGGGCGGGACCGTCACCCTGACGGTCTCCAAAGGCCCGAAGCTCGTGGACGTCCCGAGCTTCATCGGCAAGCAGGCCAACGAGGCCCGCCGCGCCCTTGAACAGCTGGGTTTCGAAGTCCGGGTGAACAACATCCTGGGCGGCTTCTTTGGCACCGTCCGTGACCAGGAGCCGGTGAACACGAAGGTGCCCGAGGGCTCCGTCGTCACGCTCACCGTGGTCTGACCAGAGCCGGCACCCGTTTAGGGCAGGCACACCCCAAAAAGGATCCGCCCGGCTGAACCAGCCGGGCGGATCCTTCTTTGGACAGAATCTCAGCGTTTGGAGAGCGCACCCGCCACGAGGAACGCCATCTCCAGCGACTGCATGTGGTTCAGTCGCGGGTCGCAGACCGATTCATAGCGGTCCAGGAAGGCTTCCTGATCGACGGGGTCGGCCCCGCCCAGGCACTCGGCGACATCGTCGCCGGTCATCTCCACGTGCAGGCCGCCAGGAACGGTCCCGAGCGCATGGTGGACCTCGAAGAAGCCGCGCACCTCATCAATGACGTCGTCGAAGTTGCGGGTCTTGTAGCCGTTCGGCGATGTGACCGTGTTGCCGTGCATGGGGTCGGTGACCCAGAGGACCTTCGCCCCGGAGGCGGTGACCCGCTCGACGATGGGCGGCAGCTTCTCGCGGATGTTCGTGGCACCCATCCGGGTGATGAAGGTCAGGCGGCCCGGCTCGCGGTCCGGATCCAGCTTGTCGATCAGGCGCAACGCGTCATCGCCGGTCGTGGACGGCCCGAGCTTGATGCCGATGGGGTTGCGGACGCGGGAAAGGAAGTCAACGTGCGCGTGGTCCAGTTCGCGGGTGCGCTCCCCGATCCACAAGAAGTGCGCGGAGGTGTCATACGGCAAGCCGGTGCGCGAATCGATGCGGGTCAGGGCGCGTTCGTAGTCCAGGAGCAGGGCCTCGTGGCTGGCGTAGAACTCCACGCGTTTGAGCGCCTCGAAGTCGGCCCCGCAGGAGGCCATGAACTTGATGGCGCGGTCGATGTCGCGGGCCAGCGACTCGTAGCGGGCGTGGGCGGGGTTTTCCGTGAAGCCCTTGTTCCACTGGTGCACGAGGCGCAGGTCCGCGAAGCCGCCCTGGGTAAATGCCCGGATCAGGTTCAGCGTCGAGGCCGAGGTGTGATAGGCCTTCAGCATCCTGCCGGCGTCATGCGCGCGGGATTCGGGGGTGAAGTCGTAGCCGTTGACGATGTCGCCGCGGTAGGCCGGCAGCGTGACGCCCTCGCGGGTTTCGTCGTTGGAGGAACGCGGCTTGGCGAACTGGCCCGCCATGCGTCCCATCTTGATGACCGGCATGGCTGCGCCATAGGTCAGGACAACAGCCATCTGGAGGATGGTCCGGACGCGGGCGCTGATCTTGTCCGCGGTGGCGGCCTCGAATGTCTCGGCGCAGTCACCGCCCTGGAGCAGGAACGCCTTGCCCTGCGCAGCCGCCGCAAGCCGCTCGCGAAGGATGTCCACCTCACCGGCGAACACGAGGGGCGGAAGGACGGAAAGTTCCTTCACGGATGCTTCGAAGACCGCCTGGTCCGACCACGTGGGCTGCTGCGAGGCCGGGAGTTCCCGCCAGTTGTCCAGTCCTGGATAGTTGGCGGCGCCGCTCTGGGCGGTACTGGTCAGCGGGGAAACGGATTTCTCAGATAGCTCGGTCACCCTCTAAGGATAGTTGGGCCGGCAGCCATCGGCGGTCCGGCCGCGTCATTGACAGTTCCGTCGCCGTCACACGCACCGTGCGTCACTAGCTGTACTCAGCCAGCAGGTTGGTTACATCTGCTGATGGGTGGTCGTCCTCCGAGGGCGCTGTGGTTGCGGCGGTGGTTGTAGAAGTCTAGCCAGCCGGTGAGGGTCTGGGTGCGGTGGTCGCTGGAGTCGTAGGCGTTTTTGTAGGCCCAGCCTTCCTGCAGGGTGCGGTTGAACCGTTCGGCCTTGCCGTTTTGCCAAGGGCTCCGCGGCTTCGTGCGCCGGTGCTTGGCCCCCAGATCTGTCATGGCCTGGGTGAAGGCAGCCGAGCGGATGTAGGCCAGGGCGTTGTCGGTCATGACTTCGCGCACGGGTGCCCCGCTCGCGGCCATGAACGCCGCGGCGTTGGCCAGGAACCGGGCGCAGGTGGGGCCTTTCTCGTCCGGCAGGACCTCGACGTAGGCCAGGCGGGAGTGGTCATCGACGGCGACATGGACGTAGTCGTAACCGATGCCGCGGCCCTTGACGGCTTCGCTGCGGCCGTGGACCCGCCAGCCGCCGCCCTTAGGGATTTTCCCGAGCTTCTTCACGTCAATGTGCAGCAGCTCCCCGGCGGTGTCGCGTTCGTAGCGGTGGTCGGTGGCACGGCCGGCCCGGATGCGTTCGCCGCTGATGGGGTC